>NZ_QSPK01000113.1 GCF_003436425.1 Eubacterium sp. TM05-53 | reverse complement strand
TATAAATGATAAAAACCAGAATTATAACAATGTCACCAAATTGCTAGTTAAGCCATTTTTTTATTTTTTATATAACCGATTCTAAATTTACTTCGTCTTAATAGTGTAAGGATAAAAAAACAAAGTAAGAAGGAGAGATTTAGTATGACTAAAAATAAAGTGATTTTATCGATTGTAGTATTTGTAGGTGTGTTTTTCATGTTATATGGATACCAGGATTTAATTGTGACTGAAGAAATTAATATGGTTGATCAGGCGCTTATTAATGGTTTTGATTTTGAGGTTTCATTCTTAGTTGGATTGTTAAGTGGATTGTTGGTATTGGTTTTGACTTATCATAAGGAAAAGATAGATCCTAGTATTTTAACAAAAGAATATATTCGTACAAAGTTTTCAGTGTCTGATTTAGAGAAGTTTGAAACATTGGATGAAGAAACAAAACAAGGTGTTTATGATTATTATCAAGATCATTTTGATTTGGAAGATGTAGCGGATTGTTTGAGTTATCTTGAAAAGAAACAGCCTAAGACAAATAAGTTTGTGAAATTTGGATTGTTGGGAATCATTTGTTGTGCATTGATTTTAGTTTTGAGTCCGGTTCATTCAGATTATGTATCGGCTAAAGAACAATATAATGAGATTCTTAGACAACAAGAAGAGGCATACAATCAGATTGTTACAGAACAATATTTATATTATGAGGGTTTACCAACGATTGAGATTCTTCCTGGCAATAATTTAAAGGCTGGAGATGTTCAGAAATATGTGGATACATTTATTAGAACGCAGCCTCAGTTCTTATTGGATAATTGTCGATTAATTAAATTCTGTGAACCTCAAAATTTTGATGCGATTGCAGTTGCGGATGGTGTTGATATTGATAATAGAGGATTTGGAACCTATGCATATGCATCTTCAGATGATTTGTCAATTACACTACAGATGGATGTAAATGAAACTAACAATCAAAAAGGAACGGTGAGTCATGAATTAACACATATCTTTGATTTTGTACATGGGAATTATTATACATATCTTGGTATTTCCGATAGTTATGAATGGCAAAGATTACATGAAATGGCTCCAGGTTGTTTAGGGGAGTATGGTAGAGATGATACCGCAGAATTCTTTGCGGATGCAGGTGAAATGTATATCAATTATCCAGAAAAACTAATGGAAGCCAATATGGATATTTATAATTTTATGAATAATTTGTATCAGATGTATTAAAAATAAAAAAATTTAAATTTTATACAACCAATTGAAGAATTACTTCGTCTTATATAGTGAAGAGGTAAATAAGGAGGAAATGAAAATGAAAAAGGTTATTGGTTTATTAGTAATGTTAGTGTGTTTTACAGGGTGTGCAAGTAATGGTGGTGTTGATTATGAAGATCCATCTACATTTCAAGAACAAAATTTTGCGTCTTATGAAGAATGGGTAGATGCAGAATTGGATTTAGCACAATACTACGGAGGTTTCACAGATGAGCAACTAGCATATTTTAGAGAGGTTGCTATGCAAGATGAAGCATTGTTCAGAGAAGAATTTCGTCGTTTTAATGAAGAGGTTGAATATTATTTACAACAACAAAATGAAATGGCTAATCAACAGCAGCAACAAATGTTTGATCAGCAACAACAGATGTTTGATCAACAAGTTCAGATGAGTATGGGCTTTTAAAAAGGAGATGTTGGTATGCAACATGAATTAGATTGGTTGGGCAGATATTTAGATAAAAAAGGAATTGATTTGATTGTGCTCTATCAGTTGAGTGTGAAAGAGAGTGTTAAGTATTTAAGGCTAAGTCCTTTTCAAAGAAAATGTTTTAATGGAATTTATTGTAGTTGTTTGTCTGATTTTACATATAAAGAATTGTTGTTTATTGTAGAAAGAAATGTTTGGAGCTTACTATTTACGCTCTTATTTATTGGAATGTTAATTTTAAAGGTGAGCTAATGAAAATGTTAAATAAAAAATTATTCGGTATGAGTTTAGTGTTAAGTATGTTGTTAGTGGGATGTTCTAGTGTACAAGAAAATGAAGTAAAGGAAGATAAAGAGAAAGTGGAAGAGGTAGAAGTACAAGTACAAGAGAAACAAAATGTAGAATCCAATGAAAGTGTACCTGTTGTACAAGAGTATTCAAATTCAAATAATCAGGTACAGGAATATAGTGCACCAATTGAAGAAAATTCAAATGATACATATGTTCCAGAAGTAAAGGAAACACCACAACCTGAAGATAATGGTGAAAGAGAGATCGTTCTAGTACGTGAAGAAATACCAGCTTGTGATGATACAATTCCTTATGGTGCTTATACATCTTATGATGCGGCTAATAGTGCAGCTAAAGCCGCTTTAAATGAAGCGTTCTTTGCGGAAGGTTGGATGAATGGTCATTACGGAGTAGATACACATCAAACAGAGTGTGGAACCATCTACTATACATATTGGTATGAAGAGTTTATTGGAAATTAATTAAGTGGTTATAAAATGATAGTATTTATATTGAATATCGTCTATAATATTTATGTGTAAATAAATAGGAATATAAAAATATGGGTTATAATATTTTGAATTATAAAAGGGTAAAAGTAAATGGAAAAGGGTTTAATTGAAAGAGCAAGAAAAAAGGATAATGAAGCAATTGCTGAGATTATTCAATTATCAGAAAGGAAAGCATATTTTATTGCGTATAAAGTAGTGAATAATGAGGCTACTGCTAAAGATATTGTACAGGAAGCTTATATTCAAGCGTTTCAGAAGTTGGATCAATTGAGTGATGATTCTAAGTTTGAGAGTTGGTTCAATCAAATTGTTTCGCATAAGGCATTGGATTATACAAAATCTAAACAAGGTAAGAATAAGCCGGTAGAGTTTAGTTCTTTAGATGATGAAGAGGATAGACTTGAGTTTGAGGCTAATATCAAGAATGATAAGGCTTCTTTTGAACCAGAAGCAAGTATGAATTATAAAGAGCTTCAAGAAGGTGTACAGGGGGTATTAAATGAACTTCCTGAAAATCAAAGACTTGCATTGATGATGTATTACTTTGAAGATATGAGTGTTTCTGAAATAGCAGATGTTTATGGTGTGAGTGGAAATACTGTAAAGGGATATCTAGCATATGGAAGAAAGAAAATCAAGAATATAATTGAGGCAATGAGAGAAAAGGGTGTATCTTTCTACGGTGTTGCACCAATGCCATTCTTAACATGGATGTTACATGATCAAATGGCAAAGACAGCTGTTACACATGTATCAAAGGATATCATTATCAAAACGGTTGGAACAAGTGCAGCAGCTACAACGGCTGGAGCAGCTGCTACTAAGACAGGAGCATCTAAATCAGGATTTGCAAAATGGTGGGCAAGTAAAGCGGCGAGTGTAAAAGCAGGAGTATGTGCTGGAACAGTAGCAGTAACTGGTGCAGTTGGATATGCAGCAGTTGATTATAATAGTAACTATAAACAGGTAGTTAGAGCTGTGGATAAATTAAATGATTTAAGTATTTATCATTTAGAATTTAAGGAATCAGTTGGTGATGAATATGCAGTTAGTCAATATTACTTTAAAAACACGGGTAATAAAGATGAGTACTATGGAGCATATGGAGGTAATGGTTTATCTATTGAATATAAAGTAGAAAATGATCAAATATCTTATTCAATGGTGGATCATTTTGATATGGATAATATTGATAAACGTACTTTTGATAATCAGATTACTCCAACAAAAAAGAATAGAGAAGAATACATGTATTTAACTATGGGTACAAAAGCATATTATACGTATCTATTAACAGGAGAAAACTTAAAACCACAGATAGCTTTAGCTAATGTTGTTGATAATAAAGAGGCAGCAGATATTGAGTTAAAACAGTGGAAAGATTCATTGAAAAACAATATTAATAAAGCAGATGTGACAAAAGATAAAAATGGAAATACGGTTTATTCATATACAACAATAGAGCAGGTTGTAGATGAAAATGATGATTCATTTGTGAATGATACGAATGATCAAAAATCCATTATAACGATTAATAAAGATGGATATATTGTGAATAAAAAGATCATAAGAATTACAGATAATAAAGTGGTCAAAGAATTTAACTTTGATATGTTTATAAAATAGGAGTATAGGGGTATATTTATGGTGCGCCAGTTAGGTGCAGTTGATTTAGTTAGGTGAAACTCCTGACCTGGTAACT
>NZ_QSPK01000112.1 GCF_003436425.1 Eubacterium sp. TM05-53 | reverse complement strand
TAGTGTGCTTCGATTGGTGTTTTTATATCAACATTGATGTATTAATTTTCTAATGTATTCTACGACAACACTCTTTCCAGATGCATCACAAATTTGGAAGTGATAACAGCTGTTTGCGCTTGAATGCATATCATAAGAAGATAATAATGCTAATGCTTCATCCACATTCTTTGCCTTATCTAACATCATCCGAATAGCTGTCGTCGTTGTGATATCCACCTTATCTGTATTTTGATTAGTTGGTGTTGTATCAATCAATAAAACACCCACAGCTAATCCTTTTTCATTCATACCATCTAATGGTGCATAAGGTGCTGCCAAAGTAACCAATGAATCTTTTAATGTGTCTGGCAAATGTTTTTCATTATAGCCAACAAACCCTAAATTTACCATGGATACAGAGGCATAGCCATTTTTAGGCTTTGTCTTTACCAATACGCTTGGCGAATAATCCATATCAAAGTTACGCCCAAACAAATAGCCTGATTCTGGGTTTTGAGCAATAAAAGTAGAACAACCTAAATCAGGAATCTTGATACTTAAAGGTAAGCCTTTCATTACGTGATTCACCACAAATTCCACAAGCTCTTTATCATTACTTGCGCCTTTTTCTAAAAACTCATCCAATCCATAATCTGCACTATATTCCATTGTATACATTGGATAGGCATCGATTCTCTTTAATGATTTTAATGAGCTATATTCCTTATGAAACAGACAAACGATTCCTATTCCACATATCAATAATAAACATAATATTGTAATTCCTATTTTCTTTAATAATTTCATACATACTCATTTAGTTTATTTTGTGAACTATTAAAGTATACAATATTGGTTTACATTGTCAACTATAAAAAATAGAGATGAATTAATCATCTCTACGTCCTAATAATCGTAAAATGTATAAGAAGATATTCAAGAAATCTAAATATAGCTGTAAAGCCATATAAATCGATATCTTTTCATCTTCATAGCCATTCAACATATAATTCATTTTTTGTATGTCCCATGCTGTAAGTCCTGTAAATAAAAGTAATCCAATCACACTCCATAAGCGCACATCCATACTGACTCTAAAAATCATAAAGAAGAATTGACTAAAGATCATCGCAATCAAACCAATCAAACAAATGTTTCCTACTTTACTAAGATCCATTTTAGTCGTCTTTCCAATAACAGCTAAACATGCAAAGTAGATAGCACTAATGCCAAAGGCGGCTGCAATCTGTCCCGCACTATAAACATAAGCCAATGATGTCATATTGATTCCCATAGTGAGCGAATAAATAATAAACATCGTCTTCATACTAGAAGCGGGTGTATCGCGTGATAATTGGCGTCCCATTGAAATGGTTAATGAAATTTGTACGATGAACAACAATAATGAAATCATGGGAATCTGAATAATAAGCATGAAGATGCCTGAAGCATACAACAAAGCCGAAGTGATTGCCGTAATTCCAAGTCCTACCATCATCCAGCTGTATACTTTATATAATGAATTTGTACTTACTGAGTTTGAATAATTATTTGTATACATAAATAAATTTACCTCCTATTTTTAGAGTATTTTATGTTTTTTACATATACATTACAATGTACAACTTAGTCAAATTGACTATTATATCCATCGATCTTCCAATAAGAAATCTTGTAAATGCACAATTTTGATTCCTTCATCATTTCCAACGTCTAAATCATTTAAAGTTACAACATACTTAGGATAATTATCTTGAATATCCTTCAAATTTGCAGTTTCACGATCTGAATTTTCCGGTAATTGAACACAGACTTGTACATATATCTTTTCATCTCTTAAAATAGCGACAAAATCGATCTCCTTAGACCCTAATTTTCCAACATATACATCATAGCCTCGCCTTTTTAGTTCTAAATATACAATATTTTCCATTACAGCATCTAACATATTTCGATTATATCCAAACAAAGCATATTTCAATGAAATATCTGCCAAATAATATTTTTCTTGTGTTTTCAAAATATTTTTACCCTGCAAATCATATCGTCTACATGGATAAATAATAAAGGCTTGTTCTAACCATCTTAAATAATTATATATACTTTCATTTGAGAGTTGTCGATTCTCACTCTTTAAGAATTTAGAAATTGAATTGGCAGAGAATGTTTTCCCTGTATTTTCAACAACATATTTTACAACCCGATCAAACAATTCTTGTTTATGAATACGATGACGATTTACGATATCCCTAGAAACAACAGTATAATATATACCATTCACAATTTGATATGCCGTATTGGATTCATACTCATTTAATGCGACAACAGGAAAACCACCAAAACGTATATACTCATTCAATAATTCTCTTTTTGACAATTGACTCTTAGATTTAAATTGTAAATACTCACTAAACGACAATGTGTATACAGGTATTTGTACATATCTTCCAGTTAGATAAGTTGAGATCTCGCTTGACATTAACTTTGAATTTGAGCCAGTCACATAAATATCGAAACTTCCTTTTTCCAACAAAGAATTTACAACTTTTTCCCATCCTGATATTTCTTGGATCTCATCCAAAATCAAATATGAATATGCATTATCCTTTGTTACACAAACGAGTTCATCATACATTTGTTTGGCTGTAATATTCTGTGCAATATCCATATCTGTATATCTTTTACTGATAATACATTTTTCCTCAATCCCAGAAGAAAGCAATTCTTCCTTCAACATATCAAATATTGTTGATTTTCCACAACGTCTTACACCAGATAAAATTTTCACTAAAGGTTGACCAATAAATGGAGTTATAGCTTCTATATATTTAGGTCGTTTAATTATCACAGTATCACCTTCTTTATCATCAGTATACCAAAATAAAGTTCATTATTTAATATGTTTTTCAGGTTTATCCTGTAATACTTATGATTTTTATATACTTTTTCAAATTAAAAAGAGAATGTATTTCTACACTCTCTTACTTAATATCTAACTCAATAGGCTCATCCATCGTATCACTGACGTATTTGCCATTCTTTTTTCTTTGTTTCACACATTCTGTTAACAAGTATTCAATTTGCCCGTTGACACTGCGAAAATCATCTTCTGCCCATGAAGCGATTTGATCATATAATTTCTTTGAAAGACGCAAAGGAATCTGTTTCTTTTCCATTAATACAAACTGCCAGAATTTACAACTGGCTGCGCATCACGGTTTCCACAAAGTACGACTAATAAGTTTGAAACCATAGCCGCTTTCCTTTCTTCATCCAATTCTACAACCCCATTTTCATTTAAACGATCCAATGCCATTTCAACCATACCACAAGCTCCATCCACAATCATCTTACGTGCATCAATTATAGCACTTGCTTGTTGTCTTTGAAGCATAACTGCAGCAATTTCTGGTGCATACGCCAAATATGTAATTCTTGCCTCAAGAATTTCAAGGCCTGCATCTTTTACTTTACTTTGAATTTCATCACGAATTCTAGACGCAACCACTTCACTAGAGCCTCTAAGACTTCCTTCATCAGCAATACCATCGCCTGTTGTATCTACATTTTCAGCGACATCATAAGGATAAATACGAACAATATTACGTAATGCACTATCACATTGTAAAGAAAGATATTCCTTATAGTTATCTACATTAAATACAGCCTTTGCGGTATCCGTAACACGCCACATAACGGCAATTCCAATCTCAACGGGATTTCCTAAACAATCATTGATCTTTTGACGATTGTTATTTAAAGTCATGATTTTCAAAGATACTTTTTTCGAAGCAAATTCTTTAATGTCTTGTGCTTGAGAAACAATCTTCTTAGAACCATCATCCACATCCCCACTTTGATTTAATTTTGTCTTTGCGGCAGGATTCACAGCCTGACAAAATGGGTTCACATAATAGAAACCCGCATCTTTTAACGTACCTACATATTTACCAAATAAGGTTAAGACAAGGGCTTCTTGTGGCTTTAATACTTTTAAACCAAGAAATGGAATCCAACCAATACATAGCCATATAATTCCAATAATAAATAGCGGCCAAATTAATGCAGCTCCAAGTATTGTCATCAATAAAGCTACAAGATATAAAACGATCCATAATATCATCATGGCCATGCCATTCTTTTTGTTGCTTAAAACTTTTTCTGTCATATAAGCACCTCCACTATCTAAATGATATCATTTTGATATCTATTGTCAATAAAAAAAACCCATCAAATCATATAAAATGATTTGTATGGGCGCTTTTCATTTGCCAAGTCTTGTTTA
>NZ_QSPK01000111.1:418-4305 GCF_003436425.1 Eubacterium sp. TM05-53 | reverse complement strand
TGGATACACTTCATGAAGCGTTGGATGAAAAATATGGCTTGCAGTCAAAAGGCATACAGGCGATGTCGGTTGAAAAGATAAATGAGTACAAGAAGAAAATTGTAGAAATTGCAGATGCAGAAATTGAAAAATACGAAAAGGAATGCCAAAACGATAAATACAAGCCTGACTACGTAAATCTTTTGAAAAGGATCTCAAAGTATGTAGATGAACACCTGCGTTTTATAGAAAACTTCGACGTACCATACACAAATAATGCAGCCGAAAGACAATGTCGAGCAATAAAAACAAAGAAGAATGTGTCTGTACAGTTTGTGAGTATAAAAAATGCGCAAAATTATGCAGATATAATGACAATCATACAGACTTCAAAACTAAGACAACAAAATGTACTGGAATCCATAGAAAAAATCATGTCCAGAGCATAGAGCTTTAATATGCGAAAAACTCTTTGTATCACAATATTGTGATCAAAGAGTTCTTTTATTTATTTACTTCTCGGTGAATAGTAACCTTTTTTTGAAAAAATAGTTGCATTTAAAAATATGCTGTGGTAATATAAATGGGCACTGATAAATGGACTCTTAGCTCAGCTGGCAGAGCAACTGACTCTTAATCAGTGGGTCTGGGGTTCGAATCCCCAAGAGTCCACCATTTATGTATTTAAGTCGATTTACTCGGCTTTATTTTTTTGAAAAAAGATATTGAATAAACCATATGTGTGTGGTATTATCAATGAGTAAAAGAAATGGAAAGATAGAAGCACCCCTTCTCACCTGATGTCTAAGGGACATAGGTTCACGGCCAATTCAGTTTGAATTCGTTTAAAAGAGTGATGGGTGTGGAATGCACCCATTTTCTTTTTGGAAAAATGAAGAAGGATGGTGTCGAATATCAATAATAGAAAAGTTGCCCCAAATAATGTAAACGATGATTTGTTTAACGAAAAGATTCCGTTTAGAGAAGTTCTTGTCATCAATGCGAATGGAGAACAATTGGGAGTTATGTCAAAAAAAGAAGCATTGGACATTGCATACAAACAAAATTTAGATTTGCTGTGTGTAGCACCCAAGGCGCGTCCGGCCGTGTGTAAAGTTTTAGACTATGGTCGTTATCATTTCGAACAACAGAAAAAAGCAAAAGAAGCTAAGCGTAAGCAACATGTTGTTGAAGTTAAATCTTTGCGTTTATCGCCGATTATCGATACACACGATTTTGAAACAAAAGTTCGTCAGACGTCAAAATGGATCGAAGCGGGTATGAAAGTAAAGATTGATATGCGATTCCGTGGTCGTTTGATCACTCGCTTGGAAGTTGGTCGTAAGATCATGAATGACTTCATCGAAGCTATGGATGAAGTAGCTATCGTTGAGAAAAAACCTTCAATGGAAGGTAATACGATGTCAACAGTGTTGGCACCTAAAAAGAAGTAAGGAGGACTAGACTATGCCTAAAATGAAGAGCCACAGAGGATTAGCAAAACGTGTAAAAAAGACAGGTTCTGGAAAATTAAAGAGATCTCACGCTTATACATCTCACCGTTTCCATGGAAAGACTAAGAAACAACGTCGTCACTTAGCTAAACCAGGTACTGTACATGCTACAGATTACAAACGTATTAAGGAAATGTTAGTTAAGTAATTAAGGAGGATATAAAGAATGGCAAGAGTTAAAGGTGGAACAGTTTCACGCGCTCGTAGAAAAAAAGTGTTGAAACTTGCCAAAGGATACTTTGGATCAAAACATACATTATACAAAACTGCAAATGAGCAGGTAATGCATTCATTCAGATATGCATACAACGACCGTCGTAAGTTAAAAGGAAACATGCGTAAAATCTGGATTACACGTATTAATGCAGCTGCACGTATGAATGACTTATCATACTCTCGTTTAATGCACGGATTAAAATTAGCTAATATTGCTATCAACCGTAAAATGTTAAGTGAAATGGCTATTCACGATGCTGAAGGCTTCACTAAACTTTGCGAAGAAGCAAAAGCAGCTTTAAATGCATAATTAAACTGTCGTAAGACAGTTTTCAGATTGTTGACAAAAGCCTATACCTTTTCGTAAGGACATAGGCTTTTTATTGTATATAGGCAATTTCCAAAATGAAATTGTCTTTTTTTGTATATTTTGAAGGATATGTAGAAGATTTCGAGGGTTTTCTTCTATATTTTCCTCTCCAAAGGGACATTTTCTTCAGATTATGGCACGCAAAAATCAACCAAGCATTCTGTTGGTTTTTCTTCAAGCCTTTTAACCTTGTGAAACGTAGTCCATTGTTTTCTTTACAGTCCGCAAATACTCGTTCAATAGTTTCTTTTCTCTGTGGATAAATTTCTTTCCATTCCATAGTATGACGGATCTCATCGGCATATTCTCTAAACTCTTCCCATAGGTGTCGTTCGATAACTTTTGTCATGTTCTTACTCTTTGTACATTTGTTTCTAAGAGGACAATCCTTGCAGTCTTTTGGATCAGATTTATATTGTCTGTATCCATTTCTTGTAGTAGTTGTATACATAAGGATCTTATCATTTGGACATAGATAACAGTCGTATTCTTCATCATAGACATATTCGTATTTTTTAAAGAAGCCTTTTTTGGTTATTGGTCTTTTATATGGCATATAAGGAATCTGATCATTCTGTACAATGGCTCTGCATATTGCGGGTGTCATGTATCCGGCATCTAACGAAACATTCTTAATCAGGTATCCATATTTCCCATTGATTAATTCTTCATAGGCATCAAAAAAACTAACACTATCATGTACATTTCCAGGAACTGTTGTAACTGCCAGTACGAACGAATTCTTATCGCAGAAAGTTTGATGCGAGTACGCAAAACATTTCTCCTTCTCACCTTTATGGAAGCAGCCACTTTCTAGATCTATAGTGCTTTCTGTAATTGTTTTAGTTGAAGTCTTTTTTACTTCTTCACCCGTTTCTTCATCATGTACATATTCTGTATGCACCATTGAATCAAAGGCCTCTTTACCTATACATTCTCTATCCTCGTTGATTTCAGCCAACAGATCATCTTCGTATTTCTTTTTGAGGATCTCTACTTCTTTTTTGACACTTTTTCTTTTATTTGCATTTGCCTTCTGATGCGTGCTGTCTCCAAATACCGTTGTGAAATCGACAAAACCATAATCAACGGCCTGTTCTAAGATTTCCATAAAGATCTCTTCAAATATAGTTGAGTCTTTATATCTGCGAATATAGTTCTGAGACCATGTAGAAAAGTTTGGAATCTTCTCATCAATACTTAATCCAAGAAACCAGCGATATGCCAAGTTAACTTCTATCTCCTGACATGTCTTGCGCATAGAATTGATTCCAAACACGATATTTATGATAATCATTTTAAAAAGAACCACAGGATCGATACTCGGTCTGCCGTGACGACTGTAAAGATGCTGAACTTTCGGATAAATAAACCGAAAATCAAGAGCTCCCTCCATCTTACGAACCAAATGATCCTGTGGTACTAATTCATCTAATGTATAGTAAATCATGCAATCTAATTTTGCATTGTTTCTGTTAGTCATAGCCATTGTGATATCCTCCATAAACCCTCTATAATTATATCATTTTTGGCATAATAAATGGCAGAAACGTCGACTATTTTTGGGTTTATGAAGTACGTTTCTGCCACAGATATTCTATCAGATTTTAAAAAGACTGTCGACAGTTACTTTGTCAACAGTCTGTAAACTGTCGTAAGACAGTTTTTTTTGTATATTAAGATTTTGGTTTCGGAACAGGGAAATACGGTATGTGAAAAAACTGTAGAATTTTCACAAATTGTTGATTATGAGGAACGACAAAAAGGACTATCGTAATAGCCAACATTTTGCATCCATCTTTAGTTGT
>NZ_QSPK01000111.1:0-408 GCF_003436425.1 Eubacterium sp. TM05-53 | reverse complement strand
CATCTTTAGTTGTTGAATTATTTTTTTACAATCATCTTATGATCACATTCAGGGCAGTGCATCATATAGTTTTCTTCAGGTTCATTTGGAAATAATTCGTCGATCAACCATCTAGGTACTTCTTCTTCGTAACCACATTTTGTACATTTCATCAATACATCTTTTTCTGTATGTTCTGTCATTTCTCTTGTCCTCCAATGGATTATATGTATAAGTATACTGCATAATGGCACCACATTTACATTGAATTGGGTCTCTATTAAAAGAAACTATTAAATGAGTGCGGTATTTGAATTTATTGAGTTTGTTTTTAAGAGCTTTGGTTCTTGTTTCACGAGAATAATCCTTGTTCTTTTTGATTCCAAGAAGTGCATGTACTTTATCTAGAGTTTTCTTAGAAGCATTGGC
>NZ_QSPK01000110.1:3226-4450 GCF_003436425.1 Eubacterium sp. TM05-53 | reverse complement strand
TATACAGTAACAACTGAATCTGCAAAGAAGGTTTATGATGGAACTGCATTAACAGCTGGTGGTAAGATTGAAGGTATCGTGGATGGTGATGGTACTATGTCAAGATTTAAGACAACTTAAATATCTGTTTTTTTAATGTTTATGTTTCAAATATTGTTTTTCAAAATTTTGTGGAGATTCATATTCACAATGTGAGTGAATTCGTGTTGTATTATAAAATCCTTCTATATATTCAAATACGATTTTATATGCTCCATAATAATTATCAATTTTATAAAATTGTAGCCATTCTCTTTTTATCAAGGCATGAAAAGATTCAATGCACGCATTGTCCCATGGAGTTCCTTTCCATGAATAGCTAGTAACCATACCTTTAGTTAATCGCTGGTATAATTCTGATGTATACTGTACTCCGCGGTCACTTTGGATCACAATAGGATGATCAGTTTCACGTCTTTCTTTAGCTTTTATTAAGCATTCTAACACCTTGTCCGCATCCATTGTTCGCGTTAATACCCATGCTATAATTCTTCTTGAAAATAAATCCATTACACTTGTTAAATATACAAATCCATCTTCTCTTGTCCATATATAAGTTATATCTGTACACCATACGGTATTTGGTTTTGTTGGATTAAAATGCCTATTTAATAGGTTCTGCATCTTAGACGAATAATCTTCACTTACAGTTGTTTTTGTGTAATGTCGTACATAACGGGCTTTTATTCCCATACCATGCATTAAATTATATACATGTTTCTGACTGACGTTTTCGCCATTTTTATTTAGTAATACTGTTATTTTTGGTGATCCATATATACCATAAGATCCTTCATGTATTTTCTTGATTTCTTTTTGAAGATGCTCATTTCTTATTTGTGTCTGAGTAGGTAGATTTTTATTCTTTTTATAGCTATAGAAACCTGAACGACTAACCCCAATTGTTTTTAGCACACTGGCTACGGAAATAGTTTGATCTTTTTTCTTTTGTTGATCAACCGCTTCGTAGATTTCACGGGGCTTTACTTGCCCAGTATGCCAATAGCTTTTTTTAATACTTCTAACGCGTCCTTTGTGTCTTTTAGTTCCTTTTTCAATTTGGCGATTTCTTTAGCTTCATCACTTGCATAATTACCGCTGCCTCTAACAATAACTTGATTGTCATTGCTGCGATATTGTTTCATCCACCCAGCAATCGTTGTAGGATGAACACCGAATTTATTT
>NZ_QSPK01000110.1:0-3216 GCF_003436425.1 Eubacterium sp. TM05-53 | reverse complement strand
GTAGGATGAACACCGAATTTATTTCCAAGTGCAGTGTATTTTTCTTCTGGATGTTCTAAAACATAATTAATAACATTTTCTTTAAATTCTTGGTCATAGGCTTTACTGTTTCTTGACATTTTTTATACTCCTTTTTTATTGTCTTGACATTGTACCATATGCACAAGAATCTACAATATCCAGGACAGTCATGTTCAATATCTCATTCTATTTTTAATGTGATTGGTTCCTTATCAAATCAAATTCGAGATGTTTTACCTGTCCTATAAATATACTAGCATCAAAGACTTCTTATGAAATTACTAAGCGTAATGTAACATTGACAAGTGCAACAGATTCTAAGGTTTATGACAAGAATCCATTAACAAACCATAACGTAGCAGTTGGTGGTGATGGATTCGTTAAAGAAGAAGGTGCAACTTACAATGTAACTGGTAGTCAGACAAGTGTTGGTGAAAGTGATAATGAATTTACTTATACATTGAAGTCAAATACAAAGGCTGAAAACTACAATATTACTACTCATAATGGTAAGTTAATAGTGACAGCTGAAGCGAGTGAAGTTACAGTAGTCATTACTGGTCGTACTGGAACGTTCCCATATGATGGAACTGAAAAGAGTGTCAAAGGTTATGATGTATCGATTACTCAGGGTAGTACTTATACAGAAGCAGATTTCACATTCAGTGGAAATGATGAAGTTAAGGGTACTGAGGCTAATACATATCCAATGGGATTAAAGGTAAGTGATTTCACAAATAACAATACGAACTACAGTTCTGTAACGTTCGTAGTAAATGATGGATCATTAGTAATTAATCCTAAGTCAATCATTCCTGATGGACCGGATACTCCAGATGAAAAGAAGACTGGTATTGAAGTCACAGATCCTGAAGGTTCAATCTATGATGGTTTACCACATGTAAATCCATTAAAAGTAACAGATACTAAGACTGGTAAGGAACTAGAAGAAAACAAAGATTACACATTGACATATGTAGGTGATGTAGTCAATGTTGGAACAGTGAAAGTAAAAGTCAAAGGTATTGGAAACTATACAGGTGAATTTACTAAGAAATATCAGATTACTCCAAGAGAATATACAGTGACAACAGATAGTGCTGAAAAGCCTTATGATGGAACTGCATTAACAGCTGGTGGTAGAGTTAACAACTTAGTAGATGGCGAAACAGTTACATTGAAGATAACTGGTAGTCAGACTGAGGTTGGTTCTTCTAACAATACTTATAGTTTAACTTGGGATGGTTCTGCAAAAGAAAAGAACTATACTCATGGAACAGATTCTATCGGATTATTAACAGTTACTCCTAAGTCAATTATTCCTAGTGATACAAATGGTATTGTAGTAACAAAACCTGCTGATTCTAAGTATGATGGTAAGGTTCATGAAAATAAACCGACTGTAAAAGATAACAAGACTGATAAAACTTTAGTTGAAGGTACAGATTACACATTAGCTTATAAGGGTGATACTACAAACGTTGGTACAGTAACTGTAACGATTACAGGTATTGGAAACTACACAGGTAGTCATGATGTAACATATCAAATCACTCCACGGAAAGTTAAATTAACGAGTGAATCTGATTCTAAAACTTATGATGGAACTCCATTGGTTAAACATGATGTAACAGTTAGTGAAGATGGATTTGCGGATGGTGAAGGTGCAACTTATAGTTATACTGGCACTCAGACAGATGCTGGTTCAAGTGAAAATACATTCACTTATGCATTGAAAGAAGGAACGTTAGCTTCTAACTATGCAATTACAACTGCAAACGGTACATTAACAGTAGAAGCTGTGAAGACAGAAGTTAAAGTAGAAATTACTGGACATACAGATACAGTCACTTATGATGGACAAGTTCATTCAGTTAGTGGTTATGATGTCACAAAGATTTCGAATAAACTATATTCTGATACAGCTATTAGTTTCACAGGTACTGCAGTAGTAAGTAGAATAGTTGCTGGAACGTCTTATATGGGATTAAAAGCTGCTCAGTTCAGTAATACAAGTGCTAACTTCACAAATGTAATATTCGTAGTTCATGATGGTTGGTTAAAGATTGATCCTAAGTCAATTGTTCCAGATGGTCCGGATACTCCAGATGAAAAGAAGACTGGTATTGAAGTAACAAAGCCTGCTGATTCTAAGTATGATGGTAATGTTCATGAAAATAGACCGGTAGTCAAAGATACTAAGACGGGTGCAACGTTAGTTGAAGGTACAGATTACACATTATCTTATAAGGGTGATACTACAAATGCTGGTACAGTAACAGTAACGATTACTGGTGCTGGAAACTATACAGGTAGTCATAACGTAGAATATCAAATCACTAAGCGTAATGTAACATTGACAAGTGCAACTGCTTCTAAGGTTTATGATAGGACTCCATTAACAAACAGCAATATAACAATTGGTGGTGATGGATTCGCTAAATTAGAGGGTGCATCTTACAATGTAACTGGATCTCAGACAAACGTTGGAGATAGTAACAATGAATTTACTTACAAGTTGAACGATGATACGAAGGCTTCTAACTACAACATCGAAGTTAAGTTTGGTAAATTATATATCACAACTCAAGATGGACAAGTGATCGTAGTCATTACGGGTCATAAAAAAACATATGATTATGATGGAACTGAAAAGACAGTGAGCGGATATGATGTATCCATTACTGAAGGTAGTACGTATGCAGAAGCAGATTTCACATTCAATGGAAATGCTGAAGTGAAAGCGACTGCAGCCAATACGTATCCAATGGGATTGAAGGTAAGTGATTTCACAAATAACAATACGAACTACAGTTCTGTAACGTTTGTAGTTAATGACGGATCATTAGTAATTAATCCTAAGTCAATCATTCCTGATGGACCGAATACTCCAGATGAAAAGAAGACTGGTATTGAAGTCAAAGATCCTGAAGGTTCAATCTATGATGGTTTACCACATGTAAATCCATTAACAGTAACAGATACTAAGACTGGTGCAGCATTAGTTAGAGATACTGATTACACATTGACATATAGTAGTGATGTAATCAATGTTGGAACAGTGGATGTAACGGTAAATGGTATTGGTAACTACACTGGTGAATTCAAGAAATCTTACAAGATTACACCAAAAGAATATACAGTAACAACTGAATCTGCAAAGAAGGTTTATGATGGAACTGCATTAACAGCTGG
>NZ_QSPK01000011.1 GCF_003436425.1 Eubacterium sp. TM05-53 | reverse complement strand
ACTAGATATACCCGTAAATAAAGGATTTGTCAACCACACGATTGTAGATTAATAGAATTTTAAATTATTTTTTATTCCAATATTCAATGATGTTAAAAGCCTCTAAAATATCACTCGCAACAACATCTGCCAACCCCTGATTAAAGTTGTATCGATGATCCTCTTTGGCTATTACACGCACATTCGCATTGATACAAGCCTGTATACCATACGTAGAATCCTCAATCGCAATCACTTCTTCCGGTTTTAGATCCAATCTTTGTAATGTCTCTAAATAAATTGCTGGATCTGGCTTACTTTCCTCAAAATCAAAGCCACTGACCATACAATCAAAATATTGATCAATACCACACTGACTTGTAACTGTCTTAATATTTTCCATAGAAGAACTCGACGCAATCGCAAGCTTATAACCTGCCTTCTTTAATCTAGGTAACACATTCAATACATGCGGATTTAAAATCGTACGATAATCCAAATTAAATTCCATCGCATGAATGCCAGCTCTTAATTCTTGTGGTGAATATTTATTATCCAAATAATCCGCAATAATTTCATACGTACGCTTATCTGAAGAACCCACAATCTTATACATTGCCTCTTTTAATTCAAGAAAATCCACATCTTCTTTTAAAACATCCAAAATATAATCAATGACTTCCTGCAAATAAATGGGTTCAGAATCAATCAAAACGCCATCCATATCAAAAATTATCCCTTTATATCTCATATTAACCTCCAAATAAGAAATAACACCACCCTTTCCAGAGTGGTGTTTACATGCAATTTAACTATTAATATTCAAATTGTCTGTAGTAACGACGATATTGTAAGTTGTGTTTAGTATAAACTTCGTAATGTCTAGACAATCTACCAGTTAAACAAGCAGTAGTGATCATTGGAACGATGAATTTTCTGAATTCATTGTCTAAACGAACTGCATATTCACTAGCATCGAATACTTCATATTGGCAGTTGATCTTTTTACAGAATTCTTCAACACGATTATCTTGAGCTCTAAATTCATCTTCACCCTTAACAATAAATACTGGAACTTTGTCTTGAATCAATTCTAATGTTCCGTGGAAGAATTGTGCTGAGTTTACTGGACGGCAACGAATCCATTGCATTTCTTCTAACATACACATAGAGAACAATAATGTTTCTCCCCAAAGTGCACCAGAACCAGTAAAGATTGTGTATTCAGCATCATATAATTCAGAAGCCATTCTCAATCCGATAGGTTCGAATTTTTTCTTGATTGCTAATAAATCTTCAAAGATATATTCAGATAATTGATCTGCAAAACGATCATAAGCATCAAAATCACCACGCAAGTTCATTAATTTATAGATGAAGTATGCTTGTAATACATATGAGTGTTCACAATATCCAGTCACAACAGGAGCATGAACAACATAGTCTAACATTTTTCCTAATTTACTGTCACGACCTGTAAACGCAACAACACGAATTCCTTCTTCTTTCAACCATTTAGCAGCCTGAACGATTTCAACTGTATCACCAGAAGAACTTGCAGTGATTACTAATGAATCTTTGTTTAATTTCTTAGGACGAACAGTATTCGCATCAGCAGCATTAATTGCATATACATCAACATCTGACATTCTTGACATTAAATATTCATAGTGACCAAATTCAAACTCAGTACCGCCAATACCTAATAAGAAAATGTTTGAATAACCTTGATCATGAATAATTTGTGCTAAATCTTCAGCCTCTTTACGCTGAGCAACTACAGCCTTACCATCTTCCAAATACTTTGGTTCATCGAATTTTACTAATTCAACTCTTTCACTAACAGTCATAATTTCCTCCTCTTAGGTATGCCAACAACCTCGGGCACTGGTTCGTATTTGCATACCATTTGTACACACTTAATATACCAGTTCTTTTTATAGAATGCAACACTTTTTTGAAAACGTTTACTATTTTTTTAAACGCCAAAAAAAAAGACACCGATTACTCAATGTCTATAATTCTTCTCCATTTGTTTCAATCACATGTTTGTACCAGTAAAAGCTATCTTTTTTCATACGCTTACCAGTACCTTTGCCAAAATCATCATAATCTACATACACATATCCATAGCGTTTACTCATTTCAGCACTTGATGAAGATACAATATCAATAGGCCCCCAACTTAAATACGAAAATACATTCACACCATCTAAAACAGCTTCTTTCATCTGTTCAATATGAGCTTTTAAATATTCAATACGATACTCATCATGAATAGAGCCATCTTCTTCCACTACATCCTCTGCACCCAAGCCATTTTCTGCAATCATCAAAGGCACTTGATAACGATCCCACAATTGATTTAGACAATTATAGAATCCAAGTGGGTCTGCACGCCATTCCCATGGTGTTGGTTTTAAATAAGGATTTTGTTCAGACTTAAATGGTACTCCTGTATCTGTTTCGTGATTAAATACATTTGTATAGTAATACGATAAAGCTAGGAAATCCATCGTATTATTTTTCAATAATTCTTCATCACCGTCTTCAAAATGAATATGAATACCTTTTTCTTCGAAATGTCTTAACATATAAGTTGGATATTCACCACGCAATTGTGTATCTGTAAAGAAATATTCTTGTACACGATTACGTTTCATGGCTCCAACAACATCCTTTGGATTACATGTTTTAGGATATACGCACCCTTCTGCAATCATTGTTCCAATATGTGCCTCTGGATCTATTTCTTTTGCGAATTCTTTGATCTTTGCACATCCTATAAATTGATGATGCACAGCCTGATACATTGTTTCTTCCATTTTTTCTGGAGCAACCTGATCATCATAAATTCCTAAACAACCAAATTGTACATTTGGAATCAAATTCACCTGATTACAAACAATCCAATATTTAACTTTTCCCTTATAACGCTCTAGTAATACTTTTCCATATCGAACAAAAAAAATCAATCACTTTACGATTTGCAAAGCCACCATATTCCGTTACTAAATGAAGTGGAATATCATAATGTGAAATCGTAATCACTGGTTCCATACCATCTTTAATGATTTCATCAATCAAATGATCATAGAATTCAAGACCCTTTTCATTTGGCTCCAATTCATCTCCATTTGGAAAAATTCTTGACCAAGAAATACTTGTACGAAATGCTTTAAATCCCATTTCTTTTAAATAAGCCAAATCCTCTTTATAAGTATGGTAAAAATCAATACCATAACGCTTAGGATAATATCCCTCTTTATCAGCAATCGCAGCCTTAATACCCGCTAATGTGCCACCACCTTCTTTTTCAATATGAGCACGATCCTGGTTTTTATCATATTCATGAATGTCTGATGTAGAAAGTCCTCTACCATCTACATCATATGCACCTTCCATTTGGCAAGCAGCACTCGCTCCTCCCCATAAAAAGTCTTTAGGAAATCCCGTTGGCAAACTCTTCATCATTTTTCTCCTTTTTACTAATGATATTCAATATAAAATCAACTAATACACCCGTTGTTGTCATAGCAATAATAGAACCCACACCAACAACTCCACCTAATAGCCATCCACTTACAAGTAATACAACATCCATTCCTGTACGGATCCATTTAAATGAAATACCTGTCTTATCTACAATCGCATAACTAATCGCATCAATTTGATTCATACCCTTTCTATACTTAATTAATAAAGCATAAGTAATTCCAAAACAGATTTGTCCTGAACAAACACAAATTAAGCGAATCATCATACCTGCACTTTGAATCTGCAACGGCTGCAACAATTTTTCAAAATAATCCATTGTAAATCCAACAGAAAGTGCATAAACAATTGTTGCCCAACCAATATTTTTTCTAGATACAATAAGAGCAATTACTAAGACAATTAAGTTGTAAATTCTTGATGCTGTTCCATAACTACAATTTAAAACTCTATGAAGTCCATCCACAAAAACAGTTAATGTATCACTTCCTAAATTTGCATGCACAAATAATGCAACACCCAATCCTGTCAATAAAATAGAAGTAGTTATAGCTAATATTGTCTGTATTGTTTTTTTCATTTTTGCGATACCTCTCTATAAAATTAGGTCAGAGACAATTATTCTCTGACCTTGTTTGTTGACTAATCTAAATCTTCACCATTTGTTTCAATAACTTTTTTATACCAATCGTAACTATCCTTTTTAATACGTTTACCTGTACCTTTACCATAGTCATCTAAATCAACATAAATAAAGCCATATCTTTTACTCATTTCACTTGATGAGCAAGAAACAATATCAATTGGGCCCCATGCATAATATCCACGTAAGTCTACACCATCTTTAATAGCTTCCTTCATTTGTTGAATGTGATCACGATAGTATTCTACACGATAAGGATCATGAATTTGTCCATCCTCTAATTTGTCATAATATCCTACACCATTTTCAGTAATATAGATTGGTTTTTGATAACGATCCCAGAATTCGTTTAATAAAATTCTCAATCCAACTGGATCAATTGTCCATCCCCATGGATTTGCAGGAAGTTCCTTATTACGCAAAGCTTCATTTCCATTTTCAAAACTTTCTTTAGTTACAATACGAGTATAGTAATATGAGAATGAGAAGAAATCAGCTGTATTTTTCAAATCTTCTTCATCATTTTCACCAAATTCAACATGAATATTACGATCTTCAAAGAAACGGAATGCATATCCAGGATATTTTCCACGAAGTAATACATCAGAATAGAAATATTCCATTTGATTGTGCTTCAATGTTGCTAATTGGTCTTCAGGTTTGCATGTTGCAGCATAAGCAGGACCTCCACAAAGCATCATTCCAATTTCCATTTCCGGATGATTTTTATGAGCATATGCTGTAGCACGAGCACAAGCTACCATTTCATTATGAACCGCTTGATATTTTGCACTTTGTAAATCATCCACTAAATCTTCTGCAACACCTAAGTGATTAAATGACTCATGTCCAATTAAATTAATTTGATTTACAATGATCCAATATTTAACTTTTCCAGCATAACGATCAAATAAAACCTCACAATATTTCACAAAGAAATCAATGACCTCTCTTGAATACCATCCCTTATAGTTTGATGTTAAACTCAATGGCATTTCATAGTGGGAAATCGTAATCATTGGCTCCATACCATTCTTTAAAATTTCATCAATTAAATCATCATAAAATTTCAATCCCAATTCGTTTGGAATAGCATCATCTCCATTTGGAAAGATACGAGCCCAGTTAATACTTGTACGGAAAGTTTTTAAGCCTAGCCCAGCCAATAATTTTAAATCTTCTTTGTAAGTATGATAGAAATCAATTCCCCATCTTTTTGGGAAAATACGTGTTTTACTTTCCAAAGCCTCTTTTACAAATGTACTAGACACTTCTTCATTATATTTTTTTGTGATATCTACATCATCTCTAAATTCATTAATATCTGCGATACATAGTCCTTTACCATCAATATCATAAGCGCCTTCTAACTGATTTGCAGCAACGGCACCACCCCACATAAAGTCTTTTGGAAATCCTGTTGGTACTCTTTTCATGTTATTCTCCTCTTTTTTGATTAAATGAAAGGATTTCATTGCTGAAATCCTTAGTTTTCTTATTTTTCTTCTAAAGCAGCAATACGAGCTTCGTAAGATTTAAATATTTTTAACAACTGTTTTGCAATATTGATTTCGCTATAAATTGTCATTAAAGTATCTTGTGCGTGAGCAAACAGTAATGAATACTCACTTTCTTCTCCACGTGTTTCTCCTTGAATCGCATCTGTTTGCACTTTGTGAGCAGCTGTGATTTTTTCATGTGATACTTTTAATTTTGCTTCAGCTGTTTCAAAATCAAAAGCTGAAATTGCATCTAAAGCCTCTTTACAGGCAACACGGGCATCACCTGCATTCAAAATAATAGACATTGCAGCCTGTACTATTTGTTCACTCATCATAATATGAATTCTCCTTACTATTAATTATTCAGCAGCAGCTTCTTCTTCAAGACATTGTTTTTCATAAGCTTTGAAGAATGGATACCAAATTGCTCCTGCAACTAAGAATGTAATCACTACTAAGATAATACCTCCGATTGATCCTTGAGTAGAAATGAAAGTTGAAATTGGATATGGACAATACCATAAGTCAAATTGAATTCTAGGAATCGGTGCAAAGGCAATAACTTTACAAGCAATCCATGTGATTGCTGGAATTACGGCACCAATGATCCACATTGGAAGCATCATAATTGGGTTCCAAGCAACACAACCAAAGATAACTGGTTCGTTGATATTAAAGATTGCTGGACCTAAACATGCACGTCCTAAAGCTTTTAATTTTACTGATTTTGATTTTGCTAAAAATAGTACTAATGGGAATGTACAAGCAATACCACCAATCCACATGTAGCAAGTATACATCAATGTTTCAGTATACATACCCATATTTGCAACTGTAGCGGTTCCAGCTGTTACTAAAGCTAGGTTTTGTGCAATTGTTGCTAATTTTACTGGTTCTGTAGCTGGAGTTAATACCCAAGAAGAAATACCCATTGAGTAAATGAAGCAATAAATCATACCTGAAAGAATAAATCCGTACCATGTATTCAAAATACTTTGAAGTGGCATAAAGAAGCCAGTAACGATTTGATATAAGTTTACATTTAATACTTGAACAACAATAAATCCACCAAAGATTACTAATCCAATTGGTAATAAAGCATCAAACCATTGACGAACAAAATCTGGAAGTGCACTATCTTCTTTGAAGAATGAGAATTTTCCAAATAAGTTAAATACAATACAAGTAATCATACCTGTTACCATTGCACAGAACATACCACCTGCTCCAAAAGCACTTGATCCAAATCCTGCTTCACCTTCAGCAACGATTTCTGGAGTAATAGAAATAAAGAATAAAATTAAACCAGTTGCTCCTGCAATTAATCTTTGTTTTCTTAAACGTTTCTTTTCACAGAAATTAAATGGAATCAAGAATGCAACTAATACTGAAACCATACCCATTGTCCATCCAAATGGAGTCCAGAATGAGAACGGTAAAGTAACATAATTTTCAACAACAGCACCAACGCAGAAAACAGAACCCAACAAGATAAATGGTAAAATCTGCATTACAGAATCTTTAAGTGTTACAACCCAAACATTATGATTAATTTTATTCATCTTGGGTGCAAAACTTGTCTCTAACCAATTAATTAACTTTTGCATAATATCTAAATACTCTCCTATAATTATCTTTTTCTATTTGTTCATTTCTTCCATTAAATGAGCAATTGCTTTTTCTCCATTTAATGTTGAATAATAATCAGCCTTCATTAGAATAACCTTTACATTGGTTCCATGAGTATATTCATCAATATCATCTAAAATGTAAGCCAAGTGTGGTCCAACCATTAAAGCATCGATTTCATCAATGTAGTTTTCAATTTCAGATTCACTACGAGCCTTAATATCAATTTCCAATCCTTGTTTACTAGCTGCTTTTCTCATGTTTGCAGCCATGAATCCAGAACTAGCACCAGATCCACATACCAATAAAACATTTAATTTTTTCATTATAATTCATTCCTTTCATTAGCTTTTTTGCTTTGTTTGTTTGTCGACACTAACATTATGCAAGAGAAACAATATTAATTCTACTCAACATTTGCACCCCTAAGGTGCAGATAATTAATTGCACTGCACCCGTGCAACTTTTTGTTGGATTATTCATATTGTAAACTATATAATATGAAAGAAACAATTTATATTCTTTATTTTGAAAGGGGATACACCATGAGGCCGAATTCAGAAAAGCTTATAAAACACTTATTAGAATCACAACCAAAAACTTCAAATCAACTGGCTGAGCTATTACAAGTTTCTGTACGTTCAATCAAAAATTATGCCAAAGAAATAAATGAAGAATATCCAAATTTATTAACATCCTCAAATGAAGGATACTCTGTAAATGTCGATCAAGCCCTTTCTTTATTTAATACTTCGAATGAACATATTCCCCAAACATCACAAGAACGCGTATTCTATATCATCAACAAATTGATTCATCATAATACTGGAAAAGATGAAAAAATCAATCATTCCCTAGATTTATATGAATTATGTGATGAATTATATATTTCTATGTCTACATTAAAAGTAGAATTAAATAAAGTAAAAAGAAAGCTTAAAAAATATGATTTAGAACTCGAAACAAAATCCGATTCCATCAAATGTATTGGTTTAGAAAAGAATAAACGAAAACTTTTAAGTTCCATTCTTTATAAAGAAAGTAATGTCAATTTTGTGAATATTGATTCTCTTCAAAAAGCCTTTACGAATATTGATATACATTACATTCGTAGTACTGTTTTAGAAATATTTGATAAATACCATTACTTTGTGAATGACTATTCCCTAATTAATTTAATTTTACACATCACAATTGCCGTTGATCGAATTCGCAATAACAATATCAACACTACGAAGGTAGATACTTTGCCAGCTGTGCGTTTACACGAATATGAAATGTCTAAAGAACTCGCAAAACGTTTAGAAGAAAAATTTGACATTCAATATAGTGATGCTGAAATTTATGAAATGACACTTTTAATTATTTCTAGAGCAACAAATATTGATTATCAAAGTATTGATGCCAATAACTTAGAGCAATTTGTAGGAAAAGAATGTTTAGAACTTGTCAAAGAATTAATCAATGATATTAATGCATTCTACTATATTGACTTAAGTGAACAAGAATTCTTAATTCGTTTTGCCCTTCACATCAAAAACTTATTAGTTAGATCCAAAAATAACTACTTTAGTAAAAACCCATTAACTGAAAGTATTAAATTATCTTGTCCTTTAATTTATGATGCCTCTGTCAACTTGGCAAGAACCATTAAGAGTAAAACAGGAATTTCGATTAATGATGATGAAATAGCTTATATTGCCTTTCATTTAGGAAGTGCATTAGAAACACAAAAGAATTTAACTTCAAAAGTAAAAGCAGTTTTATATTGTCCTAACTACTATGGAATCAATTCTAGAATTACAGATGCCATTTATAATGATTTTGAAAATGATTTGTTGATCACAAACATTCTTACAGATGAAAGTCAAATTGATAAAGTCAATGACATCGATTTAGTTATCACAACGATCCCTTTGGCAACTCCTATTCAAATTCCAACAATACGAATCAATATCATACTAAATGATCGTGATATCTCAAATTTAAGGAATCGTATTTCTGAAATTCAAACACAAAAAAAGAAAAATGAATTTGAAAAACACTTAAAAGAGTTATTATCTCCAGAACTATTTGAAAGAAAAAACAATTTAGACACACATGAAAAATGTATTAATTACATGGTAAAAAAGCTTGTGAAGTTAGACTATGTAGACACTCATTTTAAAGATGAAGTATTAGAACGAGAAAAAATGTCTTCTACTGCATTTGGAAATTTTGCGATTCCACACGCCATGAAAATGCATGCCAATAAAACGGGTATCAACATATTAATTAGTGAAAATCCAATATCATGGAATGAACACCCTGTAAATCTAGTCATTATGATGTGCTTCAATAAAAATGAACGCTACATATTTAATGAAATCTATGATCCAATCACAATGATTTTAAGTGAACCGGAAAACGTAAAAAAAATACTACATGCTACAGATTATGATGATTTCATTAAAATCATGGTATCTCTATTATAAGAAGTGTTGTTGCACTTCTTTTTTTCATCAACAAAAAAAGCACCTATCCTAAACAGATGCCTAAATTATCATTTGTTAATAAATTTGTATACTCGTAAGTATACTACTCATGAGTATACAAATATTCAATAAGTCTTTCACTGTATTTTTCTTTATTCTCCCAGTTCATCCAACATATCATCTACACCATCACGATAATTTTCATCGTTATCGTAACGATTCTCATCATAATCACCAGAATATGCATCATCACTTCCTTCATCATAAGATGAGGACGAAGAAGATGATGATGAGTTTGAACTTTGCCCCTCTTTCTTTTTACGCTTCTCTTCCCTTACCTTAAACTCATTTTGTTCAGATTTCCGCCTACTCTCAATACGATACTGCTTCTGTGCCATATCCCATTCTGCCTCTTCCTTTTTCAAAGAAATATATCCATATCCAAACAGAAGTCCAATAATGATCAAGAAAATAATTCCACCCTTACCATCTGATGTTTCCTCCTGTTTAATAGCTACTGAAGCCCTGGCTTGATTTACATTTCTAGAAGATTGACTCACATGCTCACTGCGAATCTTTGGGGATCTCGTCACACTTTTATTAGATGAGGTGCCACCCTGATTTACCTTACGAACCTTTGAAGATTGTACTTTAGGTGGAGTTGTCTTCACCATTTTAGGTGGCTCAACCACCACTTTCTTATGTATATCAATCAATCTTCTAAATATAAAATGAGCCAACCAATTAATAAAGGCATCCTCAAAATCTATACTCATACATGTTAATACGCTAAGAAACGCAAGTAGATCATCATCAAAATATTCATTCTCGCACCAAGGCTCCTCATAAAGCATTTCTTGAACCTCATCCTCTGACTTACCATCATAACGAGATATAAGCTCCTCATCACTCATATCTTAGATTTTCTTAACGCCATCCCCTACAATCTTTTTACGCGTTTCTATATCTAATTTTGACTTTTTCGGTGTTTCTTTCTTCTTTACAGAAGCAGGTACCTGCAGCTGCTTTGTCTCCTTCTTCTTTGAAACAGGTACATTCACACCATACTGCTGCATTACCTGTATTAATTCTTTTGAAAGCAATCCCTTTTCATTTGCTTGGATATAAATTTCTTCATAGATTGGACAAAAACTACAAGCCTCACTAACCTTATCCTCTTCAATTAAAGAATTTAGTAACTCCATAAACCCATACGAACTATATTCCTTTATACACTCTTCGCAAATAGAAGCATAGAAATGTCTTAAACAAACAGAAACATAGAACTCGTTTTCTTTACATTGTTTAGAAACATCCTCAATATGTTTCTTTGTTTTACTTGAATCCAAAATTATACGATAAAGAGTACTCGCCAAAGGATTGCACAATATGCCAAAGTTCACATTTCGACAAGACTCTAACATTTTTTCTTTCACAAGTTCAATTTCTACATTAATCTGACTTGTACTTCCCTGCATCATTAATATACGAATTTTTTCAAGACTATCTATATCACGATTCAAATGATTCGTATTCATATTTGAAAAAGGAAGTTTAATATCTTTATATTTACCACAAATCATTTTATTCTCTACATCATTTACTAAACTCGAATACTTTTCTTTACACTCCTTGTAATAGTCATACCAATCTAGAAACTCTTTTGAAATTATTATATTTTCCATTCACTATACCCCTGCATTCTAGCCGCCTCATACAAAGGATGCATATGCGCTTCTAACTTATGTTTAAACTCATATTCCGTATTACCTTTAATATACAATTCTTCTATTGCCCATAAAGACTGAAGATTTTTTGCATAACATTTCTCAAACAACTTATGAATTGAATCATATTCTACAACACTCTTATACAAGTCATACTCCATGTTTGCCATCTTATGAAAGTACAAATCCCACTCTGGTAAATGATTACTCTTTGAACGATTTGCGCTTGCATTGCTCGGTATTAAATTCCACATTTCATCATGTGCTACATAAGACCACGGAATGAAGTGATCCACATCAAACGTAGATTCTAATTTATTACCTGTATATATATCCACAATTTCTTTATTTGACACTTCAATATGAGCATTCCACAAATCACGAACTCTTTCTAAATGCCTTACATTATTCCTTTCATCATCCAACTTATTAATAATTCCCGGCACACCCGGATTGATCATTTGAAGAAATTGAATCTTATTATACTGAATCCAATTTTTAATAATCAAATAATTATCCATTAAGAAAGGAATCCATTCCTCTTGTAAAACAACATACTTACCAATCCCCACTCCATTCTCAATAATATAAGGCAGATGAATTTCTTGATTCAATATTTGAATATATTCAATACGATACGCATCCCCCTTATCTTTTGTTAGTTCAGATGAAAAACTACTCAATAATTTATAGGGAACATTTTTTGAAAGTTTTCTCTTATACTCTAGAATCAATGAATTTTGTTCTTTTAATACACCACGAATCCCATCTGGTTTAGAATTCTCATTTAAAGACGTATTTTCAACCAATACATCAATAGCACGATTGATCGCATCTCTTCTTTCTCCTTCAATCATTGGCCCCAAAAACAAATGATATTGTGTAACTGTATACCAAGCTGATACAATCATCTCATCAAAGATTTCATCAAAAGAAAACCGATGTTTTTTTAGCATCAAATTCATAATAGCTTCTAACCAATAGAATTTGTAGCATTGCGTAGGATGATCCAACATACTCCCAAAAGCCCGATAATCCAGTTCCCCAGAATAGTCATCTTTTTTTATAAATTCCATATTCATACCCATGTTCTTTCTACAATTATTATAACCTTTTCGATCTATGATTTCATTTTAATGCTGGTATAATGTTAGGTATGAACTATCAAAATATACAAAGCGGATTATCCACCGCATTTATAGACAAAAATATATCTTCCAACGTATTATATCGACCTCAATTTATTTCAAACGATTATAAGAATGGAAGAAAAGTATTAAGCACCATTGAAGATGAACTATTACACTGCGACTCCTTTTTAATCAGTGTAGCCTTTATTACGATGGGAGGTATTACCCCCTTACTTCAAACGCTTCGTACTTTAGAAGATAAAGGCATCAAAGGTAAAATTCTAACAACGGACTATTTGGCATTTAGTGATCCAAAAGCCTTAGATAAACTGGCTACATTTTCGAATATTGAACTTAAGATGTATCTTGTACCCGACTCAAAGAATGGTTTTCATACCAAGGGATATATCTTTCAATCGGATGAGATATATAAAATTCTTGTAGGTTCTAGTAACATGACAAATACGGCTTTAACCACAAATCGCGAATGGAATACGAAAATTGTTTCTACAAAATCCGGAGAATTTGTTTCTGAAATGTTAGACGAATTTGATGAATTATGGAATCATCCAAATACATATTCTTATGATGCATTCATCGGTGCATATCGAGTGCATTATGAAGAATTTAAAAGGGTGAAACAAAAAGAAGAAATCAAATTACCTTCTAAACAACTGATTCCAAATTCTATGCAACAAGCTTTTATTTCCAATCTTAGAAAACTTCGCAATGCGAATGAATCGAAAAGTTTGTTGATCTCGGCCACCGGAACTGGCAAGACCTATGCCTCAGCATTTGCCATGAAAGACCAAAATCCAAAAAGAGCCTTATTTTTAGTACATAGAGAGCAGATTGCCAAACAAGCTTTAAACAGTTATAAACATGTATTTGGAAACACAAAAACATTTGGACTATTATCCGGAAATAGTAAAGATACAGATGTAGACTACTTATTTGCAACCATGCAGACGATGTCTAAAAAAGAAGTATATTCTAGTTTTGATCCAAATACATTTGATACGATCATCATTGATGAAGCCCATCGCATTGGAGCTAAAAGCTACCAAGAAATCATGAACTACTTTAAGCCAAAGTTTTGGCTAGGAATGAGCGCAAGCCCAGAAAGAACAGATGACTTTGATGTATATGCAGCATTCGATCATAATATTGCCTATGAGATCCGTCTTCAACAAGCCCTAGAAGAAAATTTATTATGTCCATTCCACTATTTTGGTATTACCGACTTTTTAACAGACGGAAACGAAACCGATTTTACTGACTTCAACTATTTAACATCCAACCAAAGAGTTGACTACATTATCGAACAAACCAATTACTATGGCTATAGTGGAGAAAGAGTGAAAGGACTCATGTTTTGCAGTTCCAAGAAAGAAGCGGCAGCCCTTAGTGAAAGATTAAATCTAAGAGGATATCGAACCCTAGCCTTAAGTGGAGAAGATAGTCAAGAAAAAAGAGAAGATGCGATTGATCGCTTAGTATCCGATACAAGAAGTGACTATCTACAATACATTTTAACTGTAGACATTTTTAATGAAGGTGTCGACATTCCTGAAATCAATCAAGTTGTCCTATTAAGACCCACACAATCACCAATTGTCTTTGTCCAACAATTAGGTCGAGGCCTAAGAAAATCACAAGACAAAGAATATGTTGTCATTCTAGACTTTATTGGAAACTACAAAAACAACTTCATGATTCCAATCGCCCTATCTGGAGATCGTTCTTACAACAAAGACAATATAAGACGATATGTTCTTGAGGGTGAAAGAATTATTCCAGGATCGAGTACGATTCACTTTGATGAAATCAGTAAGAAACAAATTTTTGCGTCGATTGACACCGCCAATTTTGCGGATATCAAGCTCATTAAGGATAGCTATAAAAATCTAAAGAATAAACTTGGAAGAATCCCTACTCTTATGGATTTTGAAACCTATGGAGAAATTGACGTACAAAGAATTTTCGACAACAAATCACTGGGATCTTACTATGCTTTTTTAAAGAAATATGAAAAGGATTATAAAGTAAGATTAAATGAACTTGAAGAAAACTTTATTAAGTTTATTTGTACAAAACTTGCCAATGGAAAAAGAAAGATAGAGCTTGAAACACTAAAAAATTTAATCAACAATCAAGAATATACAAATGATCTATCCCAAACAAATGTATTAAACATCTTCACCAATGAATTTCCTACTGGTTCTGGAAAGAATACGTTTAAAGATTGTATTTTTATTGAAGACAAAAAGATTTCAAAATCCTTTAAAACATGTTTAGAAAACAACGAATTTAAATCCATGGTAAAAGAAATCATTGAATACGCATTGGATCAATATAATAAACATTATAAGAATACATATAAAGATACAAACTTTGTTCTTTATCAAAAATATACATACGAAGATGCCTGTCGCTTATTAAATTGGCAGCACAATGAAGTTCCATTAAATATTGGGGGATACAAATATGATCAAACAACCAAAACATTCCCTGTCTTTATCAATTATGACAAGGCAAATGACATTCAAGATACCATCAAATATGAAGATCATTTTATCAATGAAAGTCAATTGATTGCGATATCCAAATCTGGAAGAACCACAAGCAGTGATGACGTACAAAACTTCTTGTACGCCAAAGAAAGAGGCATTGAAGTTCATTTGTTTGTGCGAAAGAACAAAGATGATAAAACAAGCAAAGAATTTTATTATCTAGGCCATATGCAAGCAGAGATAGATAAGACCAAACAGTTTGTGATGCCAAACACACAAAAAACAGCCGTCGAAATCTTATGGCAATTGGATACACCCGTAAGAGAAGACATTTATCGATACATTGTAGAGGAGTGATTTTTTGAAAACAATACACGTAGTAGCTGCCATTATTAAAGATGAAAATAAAATATTCGCCACCCAAAGAGGTTATGGCGAATTTAAAGACGGATGGGAATTTCCTGGAGGAAAAGTAGAACCCAATGAAACTAGCAAACAAGCCATTGTTCGTGAAATCAAAGAAGAATTAGATACAACCATTCAAGTCGAAGAATACTTTGATACAGTTGAATACGACTATCCAAACTTCCACCTATCCATGGAATGTTTCATTTGTACAATTCTTAAAGGAAATTTAACTCTATTAGAACACGAATCTGCCAAATGGCTAACTAAAGAAACATTAGATTCAGTAGATTGGCTACCTGCAGATTTAGGATTAATCAAAAAACTAAAAGAAATATTATAATCCCATACAACATTTTAAAATACCTAAAAACGAGCATTTCATTTTTATATAAAGAACAAATGCTCGTTTTTCTTTTGCCCAACTGTCAAATAATCAACAAATTTACAGGTATTATAATGTTTTCACATCGAAGTTTAATAATGGAAATTGGCTACTGGATGTGGTTGGTGGTTACCTCTTGTTAAGGAGATTTGAAGCCTTGAATCTTGAGTTCCAGGTAAGTAGATCCTTCTATTTTTTTGCAGGAGGAAAGCTTATGTATATATATCTGCATATTGATGTTGCTATGTGCTTATTTGCCATAGTAGAAATACTAAAAGTAACATTGATGATTATAGAAAATGCAAAAAGCACTAATCATCAATGACAATGAAAAAAAGATCAGTGCTTCAGCATTAATTTTATTTCAGAGTAACTACTGCATTTCTCCATTTTCATTGTACAGATAAATCAGACGTATTTTCAAATCTAAACCCACTGGTTTATATAATTTTCTCTTGATTTTCTAATGAATGGCGAATTGACAGAACATTTATAGTTTTTTTATCCGTGTCTATATAATAGTAGAGCAAATAATTTTTGATGAGCATCTTTCGAACTTCATGAAATCCTAAAAATCTATTTTCTATTATCGGGTTTGATTCAGGAAAATCACACACCAAAGCAAGTCTCTCATTCAATAAGACATAAAAACTTTTTGCAGCACATACATTGCATATATGGTTCGTCAAATAATCTAATATATTATCTAAATCTTTTTGCGCTTTATCCGTAAAGAGATACTTATATGCCATACTTATCTTTCATTTCTTCCATTACTTTTATACCATCTTTTAATTTACCAGAATACATTTGTTGTAATCCCTCATACACTGCTTTTGCTTCTTCTAACTCCTCAAAAACGCTTTTATAATAGTCAATATCCATTACCACAAGACGTCCATATCCATTTTTTGTAACAAACACCTTTCCATTATCTTTACACAATTCCTCTATATGCACTGTATTTTTTAAATCTCTCATTGGTACAATTTCCATAAAAGCATCCCCCTTGTGGCTATATTATACCCTTTTTATGGATACACATCAACAATTTAAAGTTCTTCACCAATGTTACAACTTTGAGATACAAAAAGCACTAATCACCACTGACAATGGAAAAAGATTAGTGCTTCAGCATTAATTTAATTTCAGAGTAACCACTGCTTTTCCAGTAGTCGTTCTCTATATGTATTATACAGATAAACCAAATGTATTTCCACAATAAAATATTAGAATCCCATACAACATTTTATTAGTTCTAAAAACAATCATTTACACTTTATATAAAGCATATATTAACACTTTTATGTAATTCAACTGTCAAATAAATTCCAACTCTATCAAAATCCCATACAACATTTTATTCATGTTAAAAACATTTATTTTTGCTTTATATAAAGATAATATTGAGTTTTTGAAGTAATCTAACTGTCAAAAAAAAGAATAATTCAAACGAACTATCCTTTCTTTGGTTGAATCCAATATATACTTTCTGCAACACGAACTTTCAAGCCATCCATTATCATTTCTTTTTGTTGAAAGTTAGCTAAAACATTCAAACGATTCCAGAAAGTTCTTTCGCAAGTGGATTTCCCATCAATAAAACATTCCATTTTGCGTCTCCCTCGACGTCTATCATAGAATATTCTGAATCCGCTTACAAGTCTTGACTTTTTTTATTTTTATGATTCTTTATTTTACAGAAATAACTGTGTATCCCGCATTTGTCACGGCATCACTCAACATCTGATCTGTGACATTTTCTGTACAATTTAATGTAGCTGTTTTCTCATCTAAACTAACCACTACATCACTTACGCCTTCTACTTTACTTAAGGCATCCTTTACGTGTGCCACACAATGCATGCACATCATACCATCTACTGTTACTACTTTTTTCATTTTCTTTTCCTCCTTATATTCAACGGGATTATAACCCGCATCTTTAACCGCTTGTTTTAAAGCTACCTTATTTACTTGTTGTACATAATCAATATCGGCCTTACCTAAATTATAATCCACACGCACATTTTTTACATTTGGAACCTTCTTTAAAGCATCCTCTACTAACCATGCACAATGTCCACAAGACATACCATCAATATGCATTGTGTATGTTTCTACTTCTTCACTTTCAACTCTAGGCTTAAAATAACGTAGTCTTAATGCGTTTGTGACCACACAAACACTACTCAAAGACATACATGCCGAACCAATCATCGGTGATAATCTTAAGCCAAAGGCTGGATATAATAATCCTGCCGCAACTGGAATTCCAAGAATGTTGTAGAAGAAAGCCCAGAATAAATTCATCTTGATATTCTTGATGACATCACTTGATAAATCAATAGCCGTCACTACATCCAATAAAGAACTTTTCATCAAAATCACATCCGCACTATCCAGGGCAATATCCGTTCCAGCACCAATCGCAACCCCAATATCAGCACGCATCAAAGCAGGCGCATCATTGATACCATCACCCACCATCATAACCTTCTTACCTTGTTCTTGTAGCTTACGAATGACACTCTCTTTATCTTGTGGCAACACATCACTAATCACTTCATCTACACTTAAAGATTTACCAATCGCATTCGCTGTTTTTTGATTGTCTCCAGTCAACATAACCACATGCATATTCTTCTTTTTAAATTGTTCTAATGCAACCTGACTCGTACTACGAATAGTATCCGCCACACTAATTAAACCAATCACATTTTGATCTTCCACAAAAATCAATGGTGTTTGACCTAAACTCGCATAAGCATCTAAATCACTTAACACTGTTTCATTTAGTTCAATGTTATTTTCTTCCAATAACCTTTTATTTCCAGCCAAATACACACGTCCATTTAGACTTGCCTGAATACCACGACCCGAAATATTTGTGAAGTTTTCTGGTTGTTGAAGCTTTATATTTTTTTCCTTCGCATACTCTACAATGGCCTGTCCCAAAGGATGTAAAGAGCCACTCTCTAAACTTGCCGCCATTGAAATAAAGTCATTCATACTAATATTTGTATATACCTTAACACCTTGAACACTTGGCTTTCCTGAAGTAATCGTACCCGTCTTATCCAATACAATCGTATCAATCGAATGTAGCTGTTCTAAAATGGAAGCCGACTTAATTAGGATACCATTTTCTGCAGCCTTACCCGTACCAACCATGATTGCGACAGGCGTAGCTAAACCTAATGCACAAGGACAAGAAATTACCAGTACACTAATCGCGTTCGATAACGCAAATTGAATCGTTTGACCACTGATCAACCATGCGATCAAAGTAATCAATGATATCGCAATCACGACAGGAACAAATACACCACTCACTTTATCCGCCAAACGAGCGATTGGAGCTTTTGAATTACCCGCATCATCCACGAGCTGAATGATCTTTGCCAAAGTCGTATCTTGACCAACCTTTTCAGCCTCAAACTGAAAAGTACCATTCTCATTCATTGTGGCAGAAATCACTGAATCTCCCACATTCTTTTCAACCGGAAGACTCTCACCCGTAATCGCTGATTGATCCACATAACCTGTACCCGAAATCACTTTTCCATCTACAGGAATTCTTTGTCCAGGACGAATGACGACAATATCATGAATTCGAATACTTTCACTCGACACAACAATCTCTTGACCATCCCTTAAAACAGTCGCATTTTTCGGTGCCAAATCCACCAATTTATCTAAGGCATCACTCGTTTTCGCCTTGGATCTAGACTCCAAATACTTTCCAACACTGACCAAAGTCACAATCGTAGCTGCCGACTCAAAGTATAAAGAGTGCATAGCCATATGTGCCATTTCCATATTTTGCACACCAAAATAATAGGCCATCTGATAAATACCAACCAAGCCATATACAAAGCTTGCACCCGAACCTATCGCAACTAAAGAATCCATATTTGCGGATTTTTTTATCAAAGCCTTAAATCCTGTAATAAAGAAATGTCTTTGAATAAACAATATGAACAGACAAAGAATCAACTGAGTTAAAGCCGAAACCATCATCCATTCCATACCCTCTAAAATTGGAAGGCCTACCATAGGACCCATCGCAATTAGAAGTAAAGGAACCAACAAGACTAAACTCAAAATCAATCTTTGTTTGGCACTCTTTTGATCCGATTCAACCCGATCCTGACGATTCTGCCATTCCTTACGAACCTCGCCCTTTTCTCCATAAACACTAGCTCCATAACCAATTTGTTTTACAGTTTCACAAATCGCTTGTTCATTTACCTTTTCTTGATCAAATATAACCTTCATTGAATTCGATAATAAAGAAACATCGCAATGACTCACACCGTCCAACTTACTCACTGCCCGAGTTACATTGGCTTGACAAGCCGCACAAGTCATGCCTGTCACATCAAATTTTTCTTCCATTAAAACCACCTACTTTAACTTCTTTACTAAATCCATAACCTCACTCATGATTTCCGTATTTCCATTTTGCACATCCTCAACGACACACATATTTAAGTGTTCCTGCAAAACAATATATCCAAATGCCTGCAAAGCACTCTCTACGGCCGCTACCTGCACCAAAATATCTCCACAATAACGATTCTCCTTCAACATATTCTCAATTCCATTTAATTGTCCTACCATACGATGAAGACGATTCGTTAACTGCTTAATTTCCTGCTCATCTCTAGGCTGATGTTTTTTATGACAACAATCCCCCATATATTTCACCTCGCCCATAATAATATACCCCCTACAGGTATATTTCAAGTGAAATGATTATGGCATAATTAAATAAAGGAAATAACCATATGAAATATAATTATTATGTGTACCTGCCAAGAATCGGAACCATTCTTGTCATGTTTTTAACGTGCAGTGCACTCTTCTCAAAAGAAATCTTTTTTAATCTTGTATACCTTATTTTTGTCGTGCTCTTTAGCCAAATTCTATTTATATACGAAAAAAGACTATTAAAAAACAATGAACCACAATACGAAAAAATTAGTTTCCGCGATTCATTGTTGATGTATCCCATTCTATTAAAAATTGAACTCTTCCTATTTGCGATTGTCAGCCTATTTAGCATATTGATCCTTTTATGCATCAATAAAACCATTATGGCACTCATCACATTTGGTGTTATCACAATTATTATTTCACTCTATCTAAACATGCGAAGACACTAGTAAGACAATTCTGGTTTCAGGACCTAAATAGTTTCTTAATATTTTTAATAAAATGATCAAAAATGCTTATTATCCTCTAAAGTTACATTAAATCTATGCATTTTAGAGAATTATAAGCATTATTTTATCGATAATTCTCTAAAACAAAAGCGAACCCTACCATTATGATAGTGATTCGCTCGTTTGCCCTGCTTTTTCTGTCTGACGCAACATACGATATCCAACACCTACATGCGTCTGAATATATTTTGGATTCGAAGTATCCGGCTCAATCTTTTTGCGTAAAGTTGCCATAAACACTCTTAGACTTGGTGTTTCTGTACCTTGAACACTTCCCCATACTTCACCCATAATATAATTATGTGTTAATACCTTATCTGTATTTTTAGCTAAAACACACAATAATTTATATTCAATAGGCGTTAAATGGATTTCACGACCATTCTCATATACACAACCTTGCGCATAATTGATTGTCAAATCTCCATTTTCATAGACACTCTCATTCACACTTTTAGTCTGACTATTATTTAATCTTCGAATTGTTACTCTTAACCTTGCCAACAACTCATCCACTGAAAATGGTTTTGTCAAATAGTCATCAGCCCCCAAATCTAAAGCTTGCACTTTATCTTGATCTTCACTTCTTGCCGAAACCACAATAATTGGAATATTCGACCAAGAACGAACCTTCTTTATAACTTCCAACCCATCCATATCCGGCAATCCTAAATCTAGAAGCATAATATCGGGATTATAAGAAAGTACATTCATGATTCCTTGCTTAGCTGTTTTTGCCAGACGAAATTGATAATTTTCCATCTCTAGAGTTGTCGTAATCAAATTTCCAATCGCAATATCATCTTCAATTACTAAGATCTGAACTTTATTCATACAACTTTACCTCCACTGCCTCCAACAAAAACTTAAAACAAGCACCATGCGGCTTCACATTCTCAACCCAAATCGTACCACCATGCGATTGAACAATCGACTTACACAAAGATAAACCTAGACCCATACCACGTCTTGTATCTCCACTTCGATTGTTCTCTGTATAAAACATCTCAAACAATTGTTCAGGATGTAATACACCATTTCCATCATCTTGAACTTCAATTAAGATTTTATCCTCAACCCGCCTAGCATTCAAAGAAATATTTGAATTTTCATGCGTATATTTGATCGCATTATTTATTAAATTCACTAAAACCTGAATAATCAAGCGTGCATCCATATTAGCCATCAATAAATCATCCTCTAAATGCATAGAAATATTATGTTTACGTTTATTACGACCCAAATGATGAATGGCCTCTCTAAAAATATCCTCAATCATTTCTGGTTGTAAATTCAACTGCATCGTACCATTTTCAATTCTCGTTATAAACAATAAGTTTTCCACCAAATCATACAACCACATCGCATCATTATAAATATCTTGATACAATTCCTTCTTCTTTTCTTGTGAGAACGCATTCTCGTTTTCCAACAATAAACCGGCATTGCCTGAAATACTAGTCAGTGGCGTTCTTAAATCATGCGAAATCATACGTAATAAATCGGCTCGCAACGCCTCTTGTTTGGCTTGCTGCTCAATCTTTAGATTTTCTAAACGAATCATTTCCCTCTCTAAAGCCATACCACACTCGTCCAATATTGCAAGCCACAAATTTTTTTCAAAAGAATCTATCTTATCCTTTAATACAATTCCAACCACACTTAATACTTCATGCGTTCCATTAATAGGCAAATATAAACACATCGAATCCGAATGATAACTCGTTGTCTTTCCAGCCTCATGCCTATTTTTATAAACCCAAGCCACAATATCCGTTTCTACAGGACACTGTCCTAATAGAATAGGCTCATCATTATGTGGATACAACACTAAATCCGTATCCAATAATTTATGCAGCTGTTTTAACATCGAAGCATAGATTGCATTCATATCATTCGCCTTTTGAAGCATCTGGCTCATCTCCAATAAGACTTGCGTACGATACACTTGTTTGGCATTTTCGAAAGACTGTTTTTTTAATCTTATCATTAATGAACTAGATGACATGGCCACCACAAACATAACAATATATGTCGTAATATAGCTTGGATCACTCAACAAAGAAAAGTAGGGATATGTAAAGAAAAAGTTAAAGCATAACGCTGAAAATAAAGACGCCAATAAACTATAGATATATCCACTTGTCCAAATGGATACAAATACAATGCCCAAGATATAGATCATAATAGGCGTGGTAATCAAGAATTGAAAGTGCATAAATTCCTTGCCAATAAGCGTACAAAGAAAAAGAATCCCCATCATTTTTAATGTATCTTTCAATGAAAAACTCAATAGATTAAAATTAAAATGAAACATGCGACGATAATCCTGCGGATAATCCACAGAATATACATCAATATCTTTCAACTTAAACAATGCTTGTTTCGCCAAACTCTTTTCTAAAACAACACAATCCACCTGAGAAACACCCACATATTCCACAAGCTGAGGCAATACATTCTGTCCATAAAGAATCGTTACTTTTGCCCCTTTACTCTCCGCATACTTAATATTTTCACGTAAACAACTCTTTGATGCCGCACTTATCCCCTCATATTTTGGAGTTTGCACAAAAATAGCACTCAATACTGCATGATTGCTTTTCGCAATTTGAGCTCCCTTATCAATAACTCTAGAATTATATTTAGAAGCCGATAAACATATTAATACATTCGCCATAAAGTTAGTATAACACAAGCCCACAAAGAATTATTCATCTTAACATTGTCTTAACATAGTGTTAAAATACTTTATGAAATCTTAATACAGACTAGTGTAGAATGTTTTAAGGTATTAGAATAGGTGGTTTTATGTTTAAAAAACGTATGAAACGCATTACCCCAGGACAAATGATCATCCTCAGTTTTGCGACTATGATATTTATCGGTGCCTGCCTGCTTATGCTTCCATTTTCTACAAACGATGGAAGGGGCGCACCCTTTTTAGATGCATTATTCACTTCAACCAGTGCCTCCTGCGTAACCGGACTGATTATGCATGACACTGCACAATATTGGTCCCCCTTTGGACAACTTGTCATTTTAACACTCATTCAAATTGGAGGTATGGGCGTCATCACAATGGCCATTCTACTCTTTGTTCTAGGAGGCAAGAAAATTGGTTTTAAACAAAGATATTTTATGCAACAATCGATTTCTGCTCCAAAACTTGGTGGTATTATCCGAAACACAAAATGGATTCTAAAAGCTACAATATGCGTGGAAGCAATAGGTGCCATCTTATTAGGTATACGCTTCTTACCTCGCTTTGGACTTGTCAAAGGCCTATGGTATTCCATATTCCATTCCATCTCTGCCTTTTGTAACGCAGGCTTTGATCTAATGGGAACAAACCAAGCCTACTCATCTCTAACAGGATATGCCGGCGATATTTTAGTATCCAACGTCATTGCTTCCCTCATCATACTTGGTGGTTTAGGCTTCTTTGTCTGGAAAGATGTTGTTCAATACAAACATCATTTACACAAATATTCGCTACAATCCAAAGTTGTATTATTTACTACAGCAGCTCTTTTAATTATTAGTACACTCTATTTCTTTATCAATGACTTTAGCCATTGGAATATGAGTCTAGTCGATCAAATCAATGTTTCCATTTTCCAAGCCGTATCCCCAAGAACAGCCGGCTTTAATACAATTGATTTAAACAAAATGAATCAAAGCAGCATCTTCTTTATGACACTATTAATGTTGATAGGAGGAAGTCCACAAGGTACGGCCGGAGGTTTTAAAACAACAACACTAGCCGTATTGATTCTAAGTATTCGTGCTGTATTCAATCATAAACAAAATCCACAATGTTTTGGAAGAAGAATTTCCATGGACACATTAAATAATGCCACAGCCCTATTTATGTTATTTATGGTATTATTCTTTACAGGAGCATTCCTTATTTCAGCCTTCGATCAATTACCAATTCTAGAAGCCCTATTTGAAGCGGCCTCTGCCATTGGTACTGTTGGACTTACTTTAGGAATCACACCTACACTATCAAGTGCATCCCACTGTATTTTAATTTTCTTGATGTTCTTTGGAAGAGTTGGAGGATTAACTTTACTTTTAGCTATTTCTAAACATCAAGTTGTCGCAAACGCAAATTTACCACAAGAAAATATCACAATTGGATAACAGGAGGAAATTATGAAATCTGTATTAATTATTGGTATGGGACGTTTTGGACGTCACATGGCACAAAAACTATATGATTTAGGACATGACGTTTTGGCCATTGATAAAAATGAAGAAAAAATCAACAAAGTCCTTTCTTATGTCACAAATGCACAAATTGGAGATTCAACCGACGAAAGCTTTATTGATTCACTAGGCGTGTCGAACTTTGATCTTTGCGTTGTAGCCATTGGAGATGACTTTCAAAGTTCACTCGAAACAACAGCCCTATTAAAAGATTACGGATCAAAACTTGTTGTCGCAAGAGCCGTGCGCGATGTACACGCTAAATTCTTATTACGCAATGGAGCCGATGAAGTTGTATATCCTGAAAAACAAATTGGTAACTGGGCCGCCGTACGTTTTTCAAGCGAAAACATCTTTGACTACGTACAACTTACTCCAGAATATTCCATTTATGAAATTGCCGTACCTACCGCTTGGATTGGTAAAACCATGTTAGAACTTGATATTCGTAGAAAATACCATATCAACATTCTAGCTACAAAAATCAATGGAATTCTAGACCCACTACCTAGTGCTGAACATACTTTTGAAGAATCCGAAAACATTCTGATTCTTGCACAAAATTCAGACGTACAAAAATTCCTTCGTTTTTAATGAAATCTTAACATGACGCCTCATTCTTTAACACCGTTTGAACATTGAAAATTCTACAATAAAGGTGTAAGAAAGAGGCGATTATTTATGTTAGGAATTTTATCAGTAGGATCCGTAATCTACATTTCTTTCTTAGTCCCACGACTTTTAAATCACATTTTAAACATTACACACCATTAATGTATGCCACGAGCATACCAATTATCCCCAATTCTAAGGTATATATATACTTAAGAAAGGGGATTTTTATTATGAGAACTTGGAAATTAGTCAGTGGAATCATTTCCATTGTATTAAGTGTATTTGTCGTATTCCAAAGCATGATGGCAGGCCTTGCCAATGCACTAGAAGCCAACGAACAATCAAGTGGAAGCGCAGGACTTGTCGTTAGTATATGCATGCTTTGTGGAGGAATTGTATCGATTGTATCTAGAAAGAACAATTCAAAAGGAACCAACATTGCACTTCTAATTCTGTTTGGTTTAGCTACATTAACAGGCTTTATACTTGCAGGAAACTATTCAGACCTATATCTTTGGTCAGCATGGTGCTTGATCAATGCAGTACTCGCAATTATCGCATTAAGAAAAGGTATCAGAAATTAAAACTGATACCTTTTTAAAACCCCTTTACTTATCAAGTAAATAGTTATTTTTGCACATTTTTCCGATGTTTTTAGTATCTATTTTACACATTTTTTCTCTATATCAAAAAAGACAGCAATTAAGCTGCCTATCTTACCATATCACGAGTGATGTCTTTTAAGCTTTTAGCCCCACACATCTCCATAGTATCTTGAAGTTCACTACCAAGCTTATCCACTAAGACTTGAATACCTTCTTCTTTTGCTCCATAAATCGCATTCACAAATGGACGAGCTACAATGACGGCATCAGCACCTAATGCCAAAGCCTTAAAGATGTCGACACCATTACGAAGTCCTCCATCGACAAAGATTTTCATACTGCCATCAACAGCCTTAACAATCTCTTCAAGCACTTCAGCTGTTGCAGGGCATTGATCTTGTACTCGACCACCATGATTAGAAACCACAATTGCACTAGCACCTGCTTCTTTTGCCTTTAAAGCACCCTTCACACTCATAACACCCTTCACAATAAATGGTACTGGAGTTTTCGAAATAATCGCCTTTAATTGTTCCGTATTCATTCTTCCTGCAGGAGGCTGACACCCCTTTAAGAAAGGAAGTCCAGCTGCATCTACATCCATAGCTACCGCAAAAGCGTTACTATCTAAGGCTAGATTTAGCTTTTCCAAATACGTTTCTAAACTCCATGGCTTCACTGTAGGAATACCATGCCCATGATTTTCTTTAATAATGCGCGTCGCATTTTCCATAATACTAGGATCTTTTCCATCTCCAGTAAATGCACAAATCCCTGCATCCATACAACCTCTAACTAAGATATCATTATAGCTATTGTCATCATATGCATCTGAATAGTGCATGGCAACAGCTCCTACAGGACCTGCAAAAATAGGATATTTAAATGTCTTGCCAAACAATTCAAGCTCTGTACTTACAGGTGTATTGTCTGTAATTGTATCCATATTCACACGAATGTTTTTCCAAGCATCATAGTTACGCATCGCAACATCCCCAATACCTTTAGCACCAGGGCCTGGAATCGTATTTCGACATGCCTTTCCATCACACACTAAACAAGACTTACATAGTTTTGTTCCCATCACATCACGACTTTTTTCCATCAATTCCTTATAATCCATAATCATTCCTCCATTAAATTCGCTATTAATAAGCCTAATACTCCGGCTACTAGCTTCACAACCACAAACCAAGTTACACTTGCAGGATTGACTGAGGCAATAAAACCGAGTTGTCCACCAAACACAAAGGCTCCACTCAATGAAAAGGCAGCATTTAAAATCTTACCCTTTTTATTCATTTTACTCAATAATGGCAACATCGCAATACTTGTTCCAAAAGATAAGATAATTCCCATCACTGAGTATTTATCAATATTTAGTATTTGTCCAACTCTTTCAATTTGGCTTGAAAACTTTCTTAATACAATTTCACAAAACACTAAAGAACCACACACAATGATACTCATTTGAAATACAATACGTAGTGCTTCATTGATCAATGTCGCATTTGTGAAATTCATATTGAAGAAGAAAGTCAAACAAACTAGGAAAAAGAAGATGTATCCAAGGATTTGTACTAACTTAGAAAATATCGTTAATACCACAATTAATGTTTTAAATGATATAAAGAATAAACCAATCAAAATTGCACAAATAAAAATAACAGGTAAAAATGAAATGATAAAATGATCTATTTTCAAAAAGAAACCAGTCACAATCAAAACAGGTAATAACCCAACAATACCATACACAACCCCTTTTAGGTAATGGCTCAAATCATCTTTATCCAACTCATTTAAAAAGATAGGCAATTGAAAACTAATCAAGCACCCTAATGTAGACGTCAATAATACGCCACAGAAAATCAAGATATTATCTGCATGTGTCATAGACTCTATAATGGAATAGCCTCCAAGATCTGGCGCCAACAAGCTCGATATAATCATTTCTTTATTTTCAAATAAACCAGCATGACCATTTAAAAAGGCGATCGCAATACAATAAAAACCCCCGACACTCATCATAAAATCGCCCATCGTAATAATGCCTCGATCAAAAGAAGCAGCTAACCCAAGTCGATTCTTAAACATCTTGTCAAATAAGCCTAAAGCGGCAAAACATAATAAAATAAAAATAATCGGATTCATGACTTCATTCTATTATAAGAAAGAAAAAAAGTCGAAGAAAATTATTAAAATGAGCTTACAAAGAGTATCATTTATGTTCTTTTGAATTAGCTGTTAAAACAGCTTCAACTTGTGCAATTAATTGCTCTTTATCTGGCATATAAGTAACGTATTTTGAAGCAAATATATTGTTGTTTAATCCACCTAATGCATATTGCATATCCACATTTCCTTTATCAGTACATAGGATAAGTCCAATTGGTGGATTATCGTCTTTATCATTTACTTCAGCTGCATAGTAATTCAAATACATATTTAGTTGTCCAACTGCTTCAGGCATAAGTTTAATAGTCTTAAGTTCAATTAATACATAAGATTTTAAAATATTATTGTAGAAAACCATATCAACGTTATAATGAACATTGCCAAAGGTTAATCTTTGTTGCGTTCCGACAAACATAAAACCCTTTCCAAGTTCCAAAAGAAATTTTTCAATTTGTCTTACAAGAGCTTCTTCAAGGTCTGATTCCATCATCGGTTTGTCTTCAGGTAACCCTAAAAATTCAAAAACATATGGATCTTTCACAATATCCTGTGGATTAGCAATCTCATTCCCTTTTAATGCCAAATCTAGTACTTTCTGTTTATTTACATCTCCATTAGATAATAGCAATCTTTCAAAAAGAGATGATGATATTTGTCTTCTAAGTTCTCGAACACTCCATTTTGCGTTAATACACTCTATTTCATAAAAGTTTCGCTTATCTTTATCGGAAATAGATAGCAATTCACAATAATGAGACCAACTAAGTCGTTCAGACAGTGTCTGAACGCTTCCGTACTCTTTATAGAAAGTAATCATATTCCAAATATTTGCACGAGAAAATCCTCTACCAAATTTTTTAGTTAGCTCTTTCGAAAGATAAGATATTGTTTTGGATTCATAATCATTATCACTATTATGTGAAACAGCATCTTCCACAATAATTCTTCCAATTTCCATGTACGTTTTTAACAAAGTATGATTTACTTCAACCGAAACATGATTTCTAGCGTTTAGAAGTATATTTTCTATTTCTTGTATCATTTTAGTCTCTATCTTTTTTATCACAGTACTTTTAGAAGGATTGGACGTAAATAAAAAAAAGTAAAGATTCTAAACAGATTGAATACTTCAGATAGCTACAAAACAATGAAATGGAATTCCAAATCGAAGAATTACGCGGATACATTGACATAATATTTGAATTATCCAGACTCAAATCACCCATTATAAAAAAGAACAGAGATTTCAAATATCTCTGCTCCCTAGTTAATCCTTTAACACTCATGGGTTTTCAACCCTACAACTTTTAGTCGACTCTGGTATCGAATTACGGATTACCAAAATTTCTTCGACTAATGTGCGTTACTTGCCGCAACTTTTACTCTAGACCACAAATCCGCAATGATCTTACGTGTTGTTTCATCATATTGGAACACTTCATCCTTATCATAACCAGCACGAGGTGTATATGCGTTGATACCATCGTATTCTCCACCTTTACCACCAAGCTCTTCCATAACCTCTTTATTTGGTGAAGTATATCCAACATAACTAGAATTATCCATAGCTGCATCATAGCTTGTAATATAACGAATAAACTCATTCGCAAGCTTAGGATTCTTCGCATTCTTAGGAATAACCATCGCATCTGACCATAAGTTTGTTCCACTCTTTGGCATATAGAATCCCATATTTTCATTTTCAGACATGACATAAGCCGCATCTCCAGAATAAATAAGTCCTAAAGCCTTTCTAGCCTGTGCCATATTATCAATAATTTCATCTGTTACAATTTCTGGATCCATTGTCTGAACACACTGAATCAACCAGTTATATGCAGCATTCAATTCATCCTGACTTGTTGTATTCATTGAATATCCTAGTGCCTTTAATGCCATCATAAATGAATCTCTTTCAGAATCATATAGATAGATATCTCCCTTAAATTTCTGATCTAAGAAAATATCCCATCCATCTTTTGCCAAATCTTCTTCGGATACCTTTGTCTTATCATATACAATACCAACAGTACCCCAGAAATAAGGAATTGAATATTCATTCTTTGAATCATATGGAAGACCTTTGATTGCATCCGCCAATTCACCTAAACATTCTTTGCGAGTTTCAGGCTCTAATTTTTGAAGCATCTTTTCCTGCATCATTCTTTGAATCATATAATCACTAGGAACTAATACATCATATGCATCCCCATTAGCAACCTTGATATACATCTGTTCGTTTGAATCAAAGTTATCCATAACGACCTTAGCCCCTGTCAACTCTTCAAATCCAGAAATGATATTTTCACCTGTATATTCACCCCAGTTATATACATGTAAAGTTTGTCCTGCATAAGGCTGAGAACCAGCTGATTTATTCAAGCCAAATAAAGAAGCTACTAAGCCAACCACTACAACACCTGCAACAGCCCATTTCCAAGGTTTGTTCTGTTTTGAAGGACTTGTCTTTTTACGAATAATTGGCAAAACATTCACAATTGTTAGTGTAATTGTGATCAACAAGACAACCAATGTACTAATCGCATTTACACTTGGATTAATACGCTTAGACATTGTATACACCATAATACTCAAGTTCTTTACACCTTGACCCGTTACGAAATATGAAATAACGAAATCATCAAACGACATTGTGAACGCAATCAAAGCACCCGAAACAATACCTGGCATAATTTGAGGTACAATAACTTTCACCAAAGCCTGCCAAGGAGTAGCGCCTAGATCCATTGCAGCATCTGCCAAGTTTGGATCTAACGATTTGATCTTAGGCATAATACTCAAAATAACATATGGAATACAGAAAGCGATATGTGCAAGTAATAATGTCACAAACCCCTTTTCAATTTGGAAAGTGATAAATAGAAGCATCAATCCAATCGCTGTAACGATTTCAGGGTTCATGATTGGAAAATCATTGACCTGACTCACAAAAGTACGCAATACTTTCTTTGATTTAGACAAACCAATTGCCGTAATCGTACCAATGATTGTAGAAATAATGGTTGCCAATAAGGCAATAATAATTGTGACATACAAAGATTCCATCATACCATGGTTTTTAAGCATAGCCTCATACCAACGTAATGAGAAACCTGTAAAGTGTGTTAATGATTTTGAACTATTGAAGGAAAAAATAATCATGAATAGTATTGGCGCATAAAAGAACACCAATAATAAAGCCATGCCTACTTTACCTAATACTCGCTTATCTTTCGACATGTCTATTTTTCCTCCTTATTACGCTCTTCAAGTTTTCTTACAAGCATCATTAGAAGCATCATGATCATAGCCATGATCATTGAGATAGCTGAACCAAAGTTCCATTCTCCTACAGTAATGAATTGATTTTCAATGACGTTACCAATTAAGAAGAATTGTCCTCCACCCAATAATTTTGGAATGAAGAATGAACTTACAGCTGGTAAGAATACAAGTGTAATACCTGAAACAACACCCGGTAATGAAAGTGGGAAAATAACTTTCCAGAAAGTCTGGAATTTATTAGCACCCAAATCCTGAGCCGCCTCTAATAAAGATTTATCCATCTTCGTTAAAGCCGTGTTGATCTGTAGAATCATAAATGGCAAGAAGTTATACACCATACCAATCAATACAGCCACTTCTGTATATAAAAGTTCTGTATGAATTCCAAACAAACCTAAAAAGCTACTAATAATTCCATCACTTGATAAAATACCAATCCATGCGTATGTTCTTACAAGCATGTTGATCCATGTAGGAAGGGTAATCGCAAGAACTAAGATTTGTTGAATTTTAGGACTATTCTTAGAAATAAAGTATGCGATAGGATATCCAATCAACAAACAAATAATGGTTGTCTTAATGGCAATCCATAAAGAGCGCCATAAAATCAATAAGAAATCTTTGTCTGTAAAGAAACGTACATAGTTATCTAATGTAAGCTTAAAGTGCACAATACTGTTGCCTTGCTGAATGACTGAATAAAACGCAATCAGCAACATCGGAAGCAACAACATGATGCAAGCCCACACAATATAAGGGATTGCTAATTGTTGAAATTTTTTCATTTCCTAGAATCCCATTTTCTCCATGACATGGATATCTTCCGCAAAGAAAGTAAGTCCGACCTCTTTTCCTTCCTCTACATAATCCGTTGTATGAATTTTGAATTCACGTCCTGTTGTCCAGAAAGTCACCTTATAGATACCTTCCTTGATAGTTTCAGGATCAAAATCATAATCTACATCTAGATCCACTGTTTCATTTTCATCATCCAACTTCCATCCCTGTGCATTTGCCCAAGTCTTCAAATCCGTATCGATAGCCATGGATTCCTTGATTTCATCGACTGTTTTAAAGAAGTTAAATGCAGATACAGCTTCATTGGCCTTCTTGTTTTCAACAACTCTTTGATCCACAACCCAAATCTTACGCGTGATTGAAGTTTTATTGTTTGTTGAGAAAGTAACAGTATATTCTCCTACTTCCTGTTTTAAATCTGTATCAATATCATGAATTGAAATAAACTCATCTGTTTCAGGATTCCATGCCTGTGCATCGGCACGCGCAATGATTTCTTTATCATCAATATCTTTCATATCTTCTAAGTCTAGATAGAAGTCGTTGGCAGAAATCTTTTCTTTTCCATCTTCACTTGTGATCGCATAGTTCTTATTTACGTGCATATTTACCGTAACATGCGTACCAGGAACCGTTTCCACCATGATTTCATAGTGAACACCCTTAAATAGTACGCTTTCAACTTCACCAGTCATCTTGCCATCTTTCACATCCACAATATCAATATCTTCTGGACGAATCACGACATCCACTGGTTCATTTTCTTTATATCCAACATCGACACAATCAAATGTAATATCATCAAAACGTACTTTCTTATCGCAAACCATACGTGCTGGGATAATATTACTTTCTCCAATAAACTTCGCAACGTATTGGTTTACTGGCTCATTATAAATGTCTTCAGGACTACCAACCTGTTGAATTTCGCCATCCTTCATGATAACGATCTTATCTGACATTGTTAGGGCTTCTTCCTGATCGTGCGTAACGAAAATAAATGTGATTCCTACTTCTTGTTGAATCTTCTTCAATTCATACTGCATCTCTTTACGAAGCTTTAAATCCAACGCACTCAAAGGTTCATCCAACAATAATACACTTGGCTCATTCACTAAGGCACGCGCAATCGCAACACGCTGTTGCTGACCACCAGATAGTAAAGTAACATCTTTATTTTCAAATCCTTCAAGACCAATCAACTTCAACATTTTCATGACCTTTTGATCAATAACATCCTTACTCATCTTTTTGATTTTCAATCCAAACGCAATATTGTCATATACATTCATATGAGGGAATAATGCATACTTTTGGAAAACTGTATTCAACTCACGCTTATAGGCTGGCACTTCACAAATATCTTCTCCATTTAAGATAACCTGTCCTTCGCTAGGCTCTAAAAAGCCACCTAAAATACGTAATAAAGTTGTTTTTCCACAACCACTAGGCCCTAATAGTGTGACAAACTCATTTTCATATATATCTAAATCAATACCCTTTAATACAACTTGACCATCAAACTCTTTTACGATGTGGCGAAATTGAATTAATTTATTCTTTTCCTGTTCCATGTATGTTCTCTCTCCTTGTCAATTAAAATACAGGCGGTGTAGATACCCATAACACTTTGGCATCTGCACTCGATACGTTTTCTAAATAATGCCCTTCCTTACCTGTAATATAGAAGGTTTCTTTTGATTTAACTTTTAACCTTTTATTACCAACAACTAAAACAATACTGCCCTTTAAAACATAGCCAAATTCCTCACCCTCATGAGCCTTGACTTCCTGTGACTTTGCGCCCGGTTTTAAAGTCAATAAAAGAGGTTCCATCTGATTTTTTTGGGCATTGGGAATAATATATTCCGTAACCAAATCTTCTTGTTCATTCACAAAAAAATCTTGCGTATGGAAAACAATCTGCTCTTCCTTGCTTGATTGAAAGAAATCAGCCAAATTGGTACCTAAAGCTTCCAATATATTTTCCAATGCAGAAATGTTTGGACTTGTTAAGTCGCGCTCTAACTGAGATAAAAAGCCTTTCGTTAATTCACTACGATTCGCAAGTTCTTCCAAAGTCAACCCATTCTGGGTTCGAAGCTCTTTTAGTTTTTTGCCTATTTTCATTCAATCACCCCTAATTTGTTTTTTATACTAAACTTTTTGTTTCATTAAAAGAACAAATCTATTATATAGGAAACCATCAATTATGCAAGAAAAAAAAAGAGCATTTTTTCATGCTCCTACGTTAAATTTATTTTACGGTTTCAGATTTCTTAAACGATACAATACACAATTTGTCATTACTGCCAAATATAAAGCCTCACTCATACCTTGCGTCTGTAAAGTCAATGGATAATCATCGCGAATCATAAAGTCCATACTGATGTTTGTTCGCTTAGATATCTTTAAAATTTTATCCACATTGATCTGCCCCTCATCCCAATACTTAGCGGTATTCCTTGATACCTCCATATACTTGCCAAAATTTGTTTGAGATAAAGAAAAGACTACTTCCCGTATAAAGCGCATGCGATCGCCCATATCATTCTTTAAATTATATTCAATTTCTTTAAATTTCGAACTTCTTTTAATATCCGTAAATAGTTCGGGATGAATCAATTTCATAATGTCCCGAACCTGATCATTTGTTAAGCCATCCAAATTAATTGGTTGATTAAACATATGCTTAAAGAAAATCGAATCAATGGATTGATGATTATAATCCGCAAGAATGAGCACAATACATGGTTGTGTACGATTCTCAGAATGAATTTGCCTTCTAAAGTTAGGCAAAGACATATGGGCCGCTTTGGCAACTTCTTCTTCTGAAATATTATTATCTTCAATAAATTGCACAATTTGTCTCATAAAAAACACCTCCACGTTTAACATAGAGATGTTTTAAGTATTTGTACTCGACCGAAATTCGAAAATCGGTCGATGAAGACAAATTTTTATGCTTTTGTCGTATTTTCGTTTTGAATATTCTTAATAATATCCGTTAGATCCGCTTCATTGATAGCCCCGTCATAGAAATCATTCAACGTTTCAATCAGACCCTTATCATCTGGTAAAACCGTTTCAAACACTTCTTTCATGTGTGCAGCCTCTTGGCTTGAACCTGCAAACTTAACCGTCGCATGGATCATAGATGTATAGATGACATTCACCAACATTAAATGATATTTATTATTGTAACCCTCATTACGATTATCAATTACTGTATGGGTATTAATTAAAGCTGTTCCTTGATATTGAGCTAAAGTAGGAAACTCTAAATAAAGCCCTTTTATTGTCTTGTATGTCATTAATTTCAATACATATATACACGCAAATTGTTCTAAATCGCCTAACATACGTAAATGATCATCACTGTCTAGAACCTTTTTAAAGTTAATGTCTAGTAATCTTGCCAAAACATCACTCACACATTCAAGATTGGTCTTACAAACCACTTCCTGACGACCCTCTAAATCCGTTGTGATTACGAATAAATCACCTTCGCAATCATAAAATATATTATCTGGATGTCTTAAATTCACCATACAATCACCTTTTAACGAATAAAATTCGTACCCTTTCTAATCTCTTTTTCAGGCAAACCATACGCCTCTTTACCTAAGGCAATACTTTTCATCAAGAATGTCATATTACGAGCTAGAGCACGCATCGTTTGTTTACCCTCTTCATCTTGCTCGGCTTCTTGTGCATTATTTCCATGAATCGAATTCCAATATTGACTCGACACAACGGGCATTCCACTAATTGTAAAATACTTATTTAATTCATCAAAAGTAGCACTTGCTCCACCTCGACGACAAGAAACAACACTTGCGCCTACTTTCATGGTCTTATCAAATCGAGCACAATAGAACAAACGATCTAATACCGCAACGAGTGTCGCATTAGCACTGGCATAATATACAGGACTAGAAACTACCAATCCATCCGCTTCTTCAAATTTTGGCAACAATTCATTGACAATATCATCATATACACATTTACCAAGTTTTGTACAAGCACCACAAGCCATACAACCACGAACCGCTACGTTTCCCACTTGTACAATTTCGGTTTCAACACCATTTTCTTTAAATATAGCTTCCATTTCACGCAAAGCCAAATCATTCACTCCACTGTCATGTGGACTTCCATTCAACATTAAGACTTTCATATTTTTCCTCCGAAAAAACCTATCTCTATTTTATCATTTGCGTCAACATGATAAAATAATGTTTATGAAACGAATAGTAACTGGAATATTAGCACATGTCGATGCAGGAAAAACCACTTGTATTGAAAGTATGCTTTATACATCAAAAACAATCCGAAAATTAGGTCGTGTCGATCATCAAGATGCCTATCTAGATTATGATAATCAAGAAAGAGAAAGAGGCATTACGATTTATTCAAAGGAAGCTCACTTTCATTGGAAAGATAGCGAAATCTATTTGATTGATACACCAGGCCATGTTGATTTTTCAAGTGAAATGGAAAGAAGTCTTCAAGTATTAGATTTAGCCATTCTTTTGATCAATGGACAAGATGGCATTCAATCGCACACTTCTACCATTTGGAAATGCTTAAAGCACTACAAGATTCCTACATTGATTTTTATTAATAAGATGGATATTAGCTATAAGACAAAAGAAGAACTTATGAATGATCTTAAAACACATTTTTCATCCAACTGCATTGATTTTAAATCAAAAGAAGCTGAAGATGAACTATCCATGTTGAATGAAGATATCATGAATCACTATTTAGAAACAGAAACCATTGATACTTCACTTCTTCAACAAGCTATCTTTAAAAGAGAATGCTTCCCTGTATTCTTTGGTTCGGCCTTAAAAATTCAAGGCATTGAAGATTTAATGGATGCGATCATCGATTTATCTTTTATCCAAGATTATCCCGAAGATTTTGGTGCTCGCGTATACAAGATTTCAAGTGATGACCAAGGCAATCGTTTAACCCACGTAAAGATTACGGGTGGTACATTAAATGCCAAAGATAAAGTTGGAGCAGATGAAAAGGTAGACCAAATTCGTTTGTATAATGGAAAACAATATGAAACGGTACAAACCGCCTATCCAGGAATGATTTGTGCACTAAAAGGATTAAACAATTATGAAGTAGGCCTAGGCTTAGGATTTGAGTCCGACACGACAAAACCACTATTAAATGCCTATATGAATTATCAATTATTACTTCCCGAAGGTGTAGATGCGCTTACTATGATGCGCTACTGCAGTGTACTTGCCCAAGAAGATCCACAACTCCAAATTGAATATGATGAGCAGACGAAACAAATCTTTTTAAGGCTGATGGGATCTATTCAAATGGAAATTCTTCAAAAGGAAATTGAAAGAAGATCTAAAGTTAAAGTTGGTTTTACAACTGGTAAAGTCTTATTTAAAGAAACCATTCAAAATACCGTTATTGGAGTCGGCCACTTTGAGCCTTTAAGACACTATGCCGAAGTGCACTTAAAACTTGAACCATTACCTAGAGGTAAAGGCCTAGTATTTGAATCGAACTGTTCCAATGATGATTTGGCTTTAAACTGGCAAAATCTGATTTTGACACATTTAAAAGAGAAACAACACAAAGGTGTATTAACTGGATCACCCATTACCGATATAAAAATCACTTTAGTAGCGGGTAAAGCCCACTTAAAACATACAGAAGGTGGAGATTTTAGACAAGCTACGTATCGTGCTATAAGACAAGGTCTAAAAGAAGCCGAGTCTGTATTATTAGAACCTTATTATAGTTTTGAATTGATTGTTGAAAATCAATATGTTTCAAAGGCTTTGTTTGACTTAGAAAACAAGCATTGTACATTTAGAATTGAAGAAGACCTAAACAACCTTGTTCACATCAAAGGAACGGGACCTGTACGTGAGTTGATGGACTATCAAAAGGATGTCATTGCGTACACAAAGGGGAAAGGTCAATTTATTTGTGAGTTAGAAGATTATCATGCATGTTTTGATCAAGAAAAGATTGTTGAAGAAACAAAGTATGATAGTGAAGCCGATTTAAACAATCCAACCGGATCTATTTTCTGCGAACATGGAGCAGGTTATTTTGTGCCTTGGGATGAAGTCAAGGAACATATGCACATTCAAATCAAGGAAGCAAGCTCTACTTCGTATGCTTCTTATGTGAAACATACAGTTCGTGAAGAAGAATTAAAGAAAGTATTTAATTCACTTGGTGGAAACAACAAGAAAGCTGAAAAGCCAATCAAGAAAAAAGCGAAGGTTGATATGAATTTAAATCAGATTCATGTCGAAAATAAAAAGCCAGAATGTTTAATGATTGACGGCTACAATATGATTTATGACTGGCAAGATTTAAAAGATATTGCCAAAGTAAACATTGAATCTGCACGTGATGAATTGATCAATCGAATCTCGAATTATCAAGGATATAAGCGTATCAAAGTCATCTTAGTATTTGATGGATATCGCGTAAAAAACAATACAGGTTCACATTTTAATCAAGGAAATCTAGACATTATTTATACTAGATACAATCAAACAGCAGACAGCTATATTGAAAAGGCTGTACACGACTTAAAAAAGAAATATGAATTATCAGTTGCGACAAGTGATGGCTTGATTCAAAATGCGATTTTAGCCAATGGCGCAAAAAGAATTTCAGCTCGTGAACTTGAGATTGCCGTAAAAAACGTAAACAAACGAGCTCTTTCGTACCTAAAGAAATAGTTTATGATATAATAGCGAAAAAGATGGAGGAATTTGATTTATGACAAGAAAGATTGCCATTATTGGAGCCGGTCCTGCTGGCTATACATTAGCTCAAGAATTAGTTAAAACAGAAAATGAGTACCAGATTGATATTTTTGATAAGGAAGCTGAAATTGGTGGAGCCATTTACACAGGTATTCCTGAATATCGTATGCCCAAAACATTCTTAGAAAAAGCCTATAACGGATTGATTGAAGCCGGTGTTAAATTTCATTTTAATACTTTTGTGGATCAAACTATGTTTAAGGAATTACAAGCAAACTATGATTATGTAGTTGTAGCGATTGGTGCCCAAATTGAAAATACTTTTGGTTTTGAAACAGGTAATGGCGTTGTTGCCGGCTTAACATTACTTTACGATTTAAATATCAATCACAAACAAGAAGACTTCAAAAAATATAAAAAGGCCATTGTTTGGGGTGGTGGAAATGTTGCGATGGATTGTGCAAGATCATTAGTTCGTATCATTGATGATGTAACTATCGTATATCGTAGATCTTTACAGGAAATGCCTGCAAGTCCTGCAGAAATCAAAGCCTGTGAAAAAGAAGGTGTTAAGATCGCCTTCTTAAATAACATCAAAGACATTTTAAAAGATGAAAATGGAAATGTTTGTGGTGTTCAAGTTGCGAAAATGGAACTTGGCGAAATGGATGAATCTGGAAGAGCAAGCTGCCACGAAGTAAAAGACTCATTATTTACAATGGATTGTGATCTAGTTGCGATGGCTATTGGTCAAAAAGTAGACTTCACACCATTAAACAACGATTTAAAAACAACGGATACACACGCCTCTACATTAAATAATGTATTCATTATTGGAGATGCCTTTACAGGACCAAAAACAATTGGTAGTGCTGTAATGGAAGGTAAAAAGATTGCCAAAGAAATCATAGGAGCGAAATAATCGTTCCTTTTTTTGTGTTTTAATGTCTTTTTCACATTGAACCTTTACAAGCAGCAAGCATATGTATACTTTTGGGAATGGATTTATCATTGCATTTTAATGACAATCCCAGAGCGCGTATAAGAACCTCTGGCGTTATTAGGAGGTGGTAGTCATGAACAATTATGAAGTACTTGTATTACTGATTTCAGTATTGGCAATCTATACGACACTAATTGGCTTTGTGATTCAGCTTTTGATTGAATGAATCAAACGAAAATGAATAAACAATATAAAAACTACCTACGCCAACTCTAGCAAAGTTTGTAGGTAGTTTTTACTACATCACAATCTCTTTTCAAATCCACCATCAATTTCTTGATCCTCACTAATTGTCACAAAGGCCTTTGGATCAATTTCATTGACAATTTTTTTGAAGTTACGAATCTCATACTTATTTACAGCACAAAATAAAATATACTGTTCTGTATCTGTATAAGCACCTTTACCCATCCAGTACGTTACACCACGACCTGTTCTTTCCATGATCACATTCTTCATGTTTTCTTTCTTTGTGAAAATCAGTACGGTCATGTTGATATTCTGATAGTGGATACGATCACTAATAAAATAAAGAATAGCCACAAAGATAATAGAATAAAGGGATGTCTGTAAATCAAATATAAAGGCACAAATTGTAAATAGGATCGAATTGATAATAATCGATAGCTTACCTACCGAAAAGCCTGGTTTTGTCTTCGATAAACAAACTCCGGCAATATCCATACCACCACAACATCCACTGCTCTGTAAAGCAAGTCCAACTCCAATACCACACATTAAGGCTCCAAAAATACAATTTGAAAGCATATCTGGCATAATCACAAAGGATTGTTTTGGCAAAATCGATAGTGTAATCGTTTGAACCACTAAACTAATGACAGTCTTGATACAAAACTCTTTATTCATGATTTTAAATCCCATCACAAACAAAGGAATATTGATCATAAAGTTAATGACACCCACCAAGTTCATGTGTCCAAGACTCGGTATCATCTTTAAAATAAAATACTCAATGATCTGTGCAACCCCAATGGCACCGCCAAAGTTGATTCCATTCGGGGTCACAAATAAATAAATCCCTAAAGAAAGTAAGATACTTCCTACAATTAACTCAATATACTTTTCAACATTTTCTCTCATTTTTAACCCAACCTAATCTACGTACATAGCTAAGTATAATGGAAGAGTAATTTTTTTGCCATGAATTCCACAATTTCCATTCACAAATTTATATCCATAAGGAATATTTTCATTTTTCAACAATTGATCCATGGATTGCGAACGATTGTTTCCAGCCTTCACTTCGATTGGAATTACTTTTGTGCTTTGTTCAATCAAAAATTCTATTTCTAAATTCTTATTTTGGTAATAGTGAAGCGTATGATGACTTTTCATTAAAATATCCGCTATCAGGTTTTCATATATACCACCCTTCACTGGACCCGTTAAAGTATCATCCAATATAGCTTGTTTCATTTCAAAACCATACATTGCGACCAACAAGCCTAAATCCGTTAAATACATCTTGTAGAATTTATCATTTTCATATCCGGCCAAAGGAAATAGGCACGCTGACACATTTTTACACAGCCATACAAGCCCAGCATCTCTTAACCACTCAATACTATTTTCAAATTTTCTTGCGGTAGCCTTAGATTCCACAACCGAAAACTGAAATTTTTTATTCTCTTTTGCAAGTTGCTTCGTAACCGACATGTAACAATTCTTTACCTTTGGTTTTTCAGATGATGAAGCATATTTTGAAATATCATCCATATAGCTTGAAATAATTTGTTCCTGAACTTTTTGTACTTGTCCAAAATGATTTGAGTCTAAATATGTTTGCACAACAGCAGGCATTCCACCTACGACAATATATTCACGAATCAATCGCATAAATTGATTATGTATTTCCTCAGGAATTCTTTCTTTTGAATCATAATATTTTTTTAATATCTCTAATGAATTTTCACTATATCCTTTTGCCCACAAAAATTCTTCAAAATCTAAGCCATACATTGTAACCGATAACTCGTAGCCAACCGGTATACTCGTTACTTCCTTATAACTGATACCCAATAATGAACCACTTGCGACTACATCATATCTATTATCTAATGCCAAAAATTTCAATGCCGTACGTGCATTCGGACATTCTTGAATTTCATCCAAGAAAATCAATGTATCCCCTTCAATGAATCGTATATGAGGCATCACCAATGTCATTCTCGAAAAAATCTCTTCTGCCGATAATGAGTTTTCAAATATAGTCTTTAATTGTGGATTCTCAATGAAATTTATATAAATATAGCTCTTATAATTATTCTTTCCAAAATAATCAATAATATATGTCTTACCAATTTGCCTTGCACCACGAACCAATAAACACTCTTGATTTTTTTCTTTTGACCATTTCAATAAAGTATTATAAAACTTTCTTCTTAACATAGGCACCTCCTAATCCCATTATATCATTTTTGCATATTTTTCGAGGATATTTTTTACTTTTATGCATATTTTTCTAAGTTATTTTAAACAAAAATTCATATTTTTCGAACTTATTTTCGATCAACATGCATATTTTTCCTATTTATCTGTAATTTGATAGTACAAATGACGAATCGCCATAACTGGATGATACACCAACATTCTAGGCCCAGAAAAGCGCATCACTTTTCGTATCTGTTCTCTTTGTTTTGTTTTGTAACAATGCACCTTACATTGCGAACAAAACGTTTTCGTTTCCATGAACGGACACTTCAATGCGCATCCTTGCATATTCATATAAGTTTAAACATTCTGGACACAATTCTTTTTCTTTATGATTCTTTCTGCAATACAAAAGTATCATTTCATACACTGTGTGCATTTCTTTTTCTCGCTTATCCATTAACTGACCCTTTCAGATTCCATATGAATCACACGATCGCAATGTGATAAAGTTGATTCTCGATGTGATACAAAAACAATGGTTTTATCTTTTCTTTCTTCATAGATTGATTTTAAAATAACCCCCTCATTTAAGCTATCCAAGTTACTTGTAGGCTCATCCAATAAAACAAGTTTCGCATCATGCAAGAACATACGCGCAAGACCCATCCTTTGTCTTTCGCCGCAGGATAATGAACTACCCAATTCTTCCACCATTGTTTTATAGCCATTTGGCAACGACTGGATGTACTCATGAATATTCGCCTTCTTACAAGCCACTTCAATTTCATCTATTGTCGCATCCTGCTTAGCGACTCTTAAATTATTCTCAATCGTATCATGGAAAAGAATCGTTTCCTGCGTGACATATCCTTCATTCTTTCTTAAATTGGAAGTATTTAAATGCTTAATATCAATACCATCCACGAAGATATTTCCTTTAGAAACATCCCAGAAACGCATCAACAATTTCAACAACGTACTCTTTCCACTGCCGCTCTTTCCTTGAATTCCAATCACTTCATTTTCTTGAATCTTTAAATTCATATCCTTTAAGATTTGTTCTTCTTCATACGCAAAATCTACAGAAGATACATCTACCATTTTAAATTGAGCTTCTTTTCCATTCTCTACTTCTTCAACCATAGGTGACTCATCTAAAAGGGATATAACTCTTTGTCCAGCTCCAATGGTCTGTGATAAAGTTGAACCCAAATTTGCCAATGCGATGACAGGTCCAAAAGAAGATATTTGAAGAACACTCGATACAATCGTTGATTGAATTGAACTCTTCGTAGATACATGAATCAAACATAAACCCAATGATAATAAGACAACACATAGATTCGTTAATGAAATTGTCTTAGCTTGAAAATGCTTCAATTCCTTTTCGCGTGTAGCCAAAATAGAAGTTCTCTCATTCAACCCCATTAAACGATTTTCTGTATCCATATACTGCATACTTTCCTTTAAACCACGCATACTCTCTAATACATAACTATTTAGATTGGCAGCTTCTTTACGATACTCTACACCAATCTGTCTAGATTGTTTAGAAATATAAATTGGCAAAACCACCCCTATTACAACATAAGCTAAAAGTGAGTAAAGTCCATAAATCCATCCAAACTGCATTTGAATACCCACACAAACTAGACTTGTGACAAGCGCAATACAAATCGGAGAAATCGTATGTGCATAAAAAACTTCCAATAGTTCAATATCCGAAGTAATTAAAGAAATTAAGCTTCCCTTATCTTTTACTTCCAGTTTTGCAGGACACAATTTTCTTAGTGCACCAAACACCTGATTACGAATACGTGCCAACAATTTAAAGGCAATATAGTGATTACATGCCTGCTCTGCATAGCGCAAGATTCCTCTTAAAAGTGCACACACAAATAATAAAACCTCAATCGTATGAAAACTAAATAGTGGATTATTTACTAAGGCCATACTTGAAAGCACTGGAATAAAGATGGCACATAAAAAGCCTGCCACACCCATCAGGATGGCACAAATCATAAATCCGGTTAATGGAAATACAAGTTTTATTAAACGTGAAAATATTTGAATTGTACTCATATTAGGCACCATATCTTTCTAATTCTTTTTGCGTATTAAATAAGTCACAATACACACCATTCTTTTGAAGCAACACTTCATGTGTTCCACGCTCTACAATATTTCCATCTTTTAAACAATAGATTTGATCCGCATGGATTAAATTGGCCAGACGATGTGAAATACACAGCACAAGCTTTTCTTTTGACAACTCATATAAAACTTCCATGATTTTATTTTCACTCTCCACATCTATATTACTTGTTGCCTCATCCATGATGTAGATTGGTGAATCCTTCAATAAAGCTCTAGCTAAAACTAAACGTTGTCTTTGCCCTCCAGATAAGTTTTTACCACCCTATAAAATACACATATCCAGTCCACCTTGTTCATTCACAAAATCAAGAATATCCACCTTCTCTAATACACGATTCATCTCTTGTTTTGATACTTCTTTAGCCATAGCTAAATTATCTCTAAGACTTCCACTAAATAAGTAGCTTTCCAACGAAACCAAAGTCACATATGGATAGATATTGATATCCTTGATTTCATAATTTGATAGCTTTAATTCCCCACTATAATTTGGATACTGTCCCATCAATAAAGAGGCAATCGTACTCTTACCACTGCCACTCTCACCTACAAAACCAATTAATCCTTTGTTGGCTTCAAAACAAATATCGTGCAAGACTTCTTTATCGGTATATCCAAATCGAAGATTGGATGCAGAAATCGAATAATTATTTATATTTACATTTTGCTTCTCTTTTGTTTCCATTTCTAATATCGCAAACAACTTATCACTCGCTGCCATACCATTCATCGCAATATGAAAGTAAGACCCTAACTGGCGCATAGGAATAAAGAATTCTGCAGAAATTAAAATAATGAATAGAGTCTGAAATAAATCAGTTGTGCCTCTTAACGCAAACACAATCCCCAATGCACTTCCTCCATAGGCAACCAAATCCATAACAGTAATAGAATTTAACTGCATTGTCAAAACACGCATTGTGATCTTACGAAAGTTTTCACTTTCCACATTCATCTTTTCATGATAATGACCATCGGCCTCATAAATTTTAAGCGTAGTTAACCCCTGAAGATTTTCTAGAAAACTATCTCCTAACTTTGTGTATTGTCCCCAATAACGATTCAATAGTCTTTTCGCAAACTTTTGTACAAACACAATCGACATAGGAATCAAAGGAACACAAACCAGTAAAACCAAGGCTGCCTTCATATCCATAAAAGAAATGACAATAAACAAAGTCATTGGTGCAATTAAAGAATAAAAGAATTGCGGAATATAATTCGCAAAATAGGTTTCTAATTGTTCAATACCTTCACTAGATAACTGTACGATTTCGGCAGTACTCCACTCATTTGTATAACTATTCCCTATTTTAGCTAACTTTTTATACAAACGAGAACGAAGCGTTTCCTTTACAATATGACTGGATTGATACGACATTTCAATCGCCTTTTGATTTACAATATAGCGAACAATTAAGCATACAAGAATAATTCCAATGAATGATAGACTTCTATTTTTTGTGATAATCCAACATAAACAAACCGTAGAACATACGTTACAAATAAGTCCAATCCATTGATACAACACATTCTTTTTAATGTACGGAATACTTTCTTTTACCGAAAATAATAATTTTTTATTGATCATAATCCACCTCAGTTAGTTGAAACAAATTGAGTTTACTATAACTAACTCGAGGTGTCAAACAAAAAAAACAACTAGATTCCTCTAGTCGTTAATTTCAGATACTGTAATTTTTTTGATGACTGGCTGCTTACTTTCTGCGATTGTTCCATTATCATCCATTGGATCTGCATCCTCACAAATCTTGTCTACAACCTTCATTCCTTTTGTGACATGTCCAAAGGCAGCATATTGACCATCTAAGGATTCATTGTCTTCTTGCATAATAAAGAATTGTGAACTTGCCGAATCATAATCCGAACTTCTTGCCATAGAAATAACACCACGCTTATGTTTGATGTTGTTCTTTACGCCATTCTCTTTAAATTCACCCTTGATTGTTTTGTCGGATCCACCCGTACCATTTCCGTTTGGATCACCACCCTGAATCATGAATCCTTCAATAATACGATGAAATGTCAATCCATCATAAAAGCCTGATTTGGCAAGATCCACAAAGTTTTGCACTGTAATAGGCGCTGTTTTTCCATCTAGCTTAACCGTAATTGTTCCATAATCCTTCACTTCAATCTTTGCGATATAATCCTTTGTCTCTTTTTGACACCCAAACATAGATATACATAGAACGAAAGAACATAAAATCGTTATTAACTTTTTCATCATTTTACACCTCAGTCTTATTTTAACAACCTACAAGAAAAGGAGCAAGTACATGCTCCTTAGCGATTCGATTTTTCAATCCATTCCTTTGTCTTCATAACCTTATCTGGGAATGTCTTAAAATCTTTTAATTTCCAAGTCCAGTTTTTATTCGAAACCGTTCCCGGCGTATTGATTCTAGCCTCTTCTTTATATCCACAAATATCCCAAATAGGAAGAATAACTGTATCTGCATTGCTGTCTAGCGCAAATTGACAAAGCATTTCATTAAAGGCACGGCTTGAGTAGCCTTGGTTTTTAAAGAAACGGCGCAAACTAATACGCTTATTTGAATCATACGTATGATAATCCTCATTACATGTCGCATTATCATGGGTTCCCGTATATAAAACAGAGTTTTTCTTTGCCTTTTTCTTTAACTGTTTAGCTTCCATTCTAAACAATAAAACATCCATACCCGGAATTCCATAATCTTCCTCAAGTTCAATAACTTCAGGACGAATCAAACCTAGATCTTCTGCCACCAAGACAATATCTGGGCATGCCTTTAAGATCGCATCAATCAATTTATGAGCAGGACCCAAGATCCATTTACCCTCAATTGCGGTTGGACAAGATTCTGGAATCTTCCAATATGTATCAAATGCTCTGAAATGATCGATTCTCACCATGTCGTAACAACGATTCATCCAACTCATACGATTACACCAGAAAAGATATCCATTTTTTTCCTGGGCATTAAAATCATAAATTGGCATTCCCCAACGTTGTCCAGTTTCACTAAAATAATCCGGTGGACAACCCGCAATATATTCTGGTTTTCCTTCTTCATCCAACAAGAAAGCTTCACGATTACACCATACATCCGCACTGTCTAAATCGACATAGAATGGTATATCTCCCATAATTTTTAGATTTCTTGCGTGTGCATACATTTGAATTTCATCCAATTGTTTATAGAAAATAAACTGTAAAAATTCGATATAAAAAATCTCATCTTTATAATCATTCAAATCAATATCACGATTTTCTGGCCAGTTTTTATATTCATCTTCCCACTCAAACCATGGAGCTCCATTATAAAAACTCTTGAATAAAGAGTAGGCAGACCAATCCTCTAGCCAAAATGCATCGTGCTTAAATGCTTCAAAATCTTCTTTAAATGAATCAAATTCCTTTTTAAAAACTTTAAAGGCCTTTTGAAAATAAGATTCCTTGAATTCACGAATCTTGTCATATTCAACAAAGTCTTTAAACTTATTACAATTCACAATTGAACTTTGCGTCAACAACCCCATTTCACACAAACGATCCAAGTTAATATAGATTGGATCCCCCGCAAAACTAGAATATGTCTGATATGGAGAATGCGTAGGACCCGTCATCTGTAAAGGTAAGATTTGCCATATTGTATACCCTGCATCCGCAATTATATCTATCATTCGAATTGTTTTTTGCCCTAAATCACCAATCCCTTGATTTGCAGGGATAGAGAAAACAGGACATAAGATTCCTGCACTTCTATTCATTTTATCACCGTTTTGTAATCCCTTTCATTACCTCTATTTTAGCACACTTTTGTAAAAAAGAACTATATATTTCAAAAAAATAGTTCCTTAACTTTGCAGAATTTGTATAACTAAAAAATAAAAGAAGCATTAGTAGCTAAATT
>NZ_QSPK01000109.1 GCF_003436425.1 Eubacterium sp. TM05-53 | reverse complement strand
ATGAATTCTTTTGTACCATCCTCATAATAGGCCCATACACCAATCTTCGACTTATTATCAATTGTTTCATTTGCTTCTGCAAAACCCGTATATAAGGCTGTCATATTCTCTAGCTTTTCCTGACTAGCCTCTACTTTTTCATTATTTGGTGTTATATTCGAACATCCACAAACCAAGAATACACTTAGCAATGCCGCTGCATACTTTTTCATAGGTCCACCTCCTTTTTTCTATATGAATATTTTTGTTATTCAACATCTTTAATTTGCTTGATTGTTTTAGCATCTATGCTATAAATTACATCTGCAAAGTCTTTGTGTTCATTCGAATGACTTGTATATATTAAATAATGATTCTCTTTTTTGATAAAATCATTCAGGTAATTTTGCATGATTTGTTTAGCTTGTTTATCTAAAGCATCAAAAGGCTCATCTAATATTAGAATATTTGGACTTTCCATTATTGCTTGGATAATCCTAAGCTTTTGCTTCATACCTAAAGAATAATACTTATATTTTTTATTAATATCTTCCTCTAATCCGAATAATTTGCAAAATTGATAGATTTCATTTTTTGTCACTATCTTTTTTATTTTAGCGATTTCCAATAAATTATCCATTCCAGATAAATTGTTAAAAAAATCTGGTGAATTTATACAGATTCCTGCATTTTGTATAAAGTCATAGTCCTGTCCGATAACATAATCATCTACCGTAACCATACCCGTATCTGGTTTACTAAATCCGCATATAAGCTTTAATAAAACGCTTTTCCCTGATCCGTTCACTCCTTCAATGAAGTTCCACTTATTTGGCATAAAAGTAATATTTACATCTTCAAAAATCGTTATGCCTTTATAAGATTTCGAAACACCTTTTAAACTAATCATAAATAATCCTCGCTTTGATTTATATAAATTTTTCTGATGAGACAATAGGATAAAACTGACATCACAATTATTATGCAAAAATATATTCCTTCAAAAACGCTATTCGAACTCATCGTAACTAAATTTGTTTTAGAATAGTTATCAAAAAATGCCATCAATATCAGCAACAGAAATTGTAGATATACAAAAAACTCTTTCTTGTATAATATCTGAAAAATCGTTCGCAAAAAGATAATCTCAAACAGTAGTGAAAAGAAACGGATAAGATATATATAAATCATAAATAAGTTTGAAATATCACAATGCTCAATAACACAAATGAAACCTATAAAAATACAAATCGAAAACCAAGTAAAGAAGCATTTTTTAGCCAAGTCAATTGTGATACTATTTAAAAATGATACTTTTGACATTCGATATTGCCAAAAATTATATTCGCTATAGTGAAAATTTTTATTATCTTCTATAATCCATAGTATTACTATTACAAAAAGTATAAAACCAATCATAGAAATCATATTTGGATATATAAACCCATAATCAAAGCTATAATTCTTGTCCATTAGTACAATTCGAATGGCACTAAATAAAGAATCAGTTTTCTTTATCGGTGCATACTCTATCATTACCATTTTAAGATTTCTTAAAAACACAGACACTGAAATAAGTGTTAACACAAAAATCAAAAGTAAATACCTACTTAATAGCTTACTAATTCTTTTTAGTTTATTTAGCATAACAATCACACTTCTTACTCTTTAATGTAACAACAATTATGCATATAACATAAATCACAATTGTAAATAACATTAGAAGCAAACTACTGTATCCACTAATTGCACCATTAACCATAATAGCTATAGGATCAACATAAATAAATGTCATATTCCAGGTAATCAAAAATTGAGCAACAAAACTAACACCGTAATAAAAAACTAAAGGCAATATAACAATATCAACCTTTCTCTTGAACGTATATGCAATCGTAGTCCCTAAAAACGCGTATACATAAGGAACAAAGAAAAAACGAATTGTTCCTTCCATCAAGTAATACCACCTTTGATGATCTATATATAGATTCTTTCCAAAAACATCAGATAAAAAATATTTTGTTAATACTCCTGAATTAGTTGGATTAATAACAATTCCAACAAATAGCCATAAAATTAAATAGGATAAATAAATTGAAAGAGCACATCTTAAACATTCCTTATTCATTTCACTCAATGTAAAACGAACATAATCTTTCTTTCTATATGCATTTAAAGAAAATATTGTATCTAAATATGTACGAAAGTTTAATCCCGAAAACAAGCATAACAATGGAACAAGATAGCCATACGCCATTGTTCCATGATCTATAAAATACGCAAAATCTCCTTTTACAGAATCAAAATAATGTATTGTTAATGACACTAATCCATTAACTTCTTCACAACTTCCAACATAAGCAACGCACGCTTCTCTATAAGCCTGCAAATATTGTTCTTTACCTGAAAAATATTTTGACAACACCATAAAATATGTAGTCCCTTGATAAATCAAGAAAAACATAGAGATAATCACACAAACACCACATAATATAAAATATCTTTTTTTCATGAAATATAATCCATATTTACTTTTATAGCCGTAAACAATTATCCTTTCTTTTGAAACTAAAATTATTATTTATCATCTGCACCTATAATGTTATATATAATCATAAAATTCTATTTTCATTGAATGTTTGAACCACTTGAACTTGTATTATCTTGTAGTCTTGGAAGATTATTAACTTATGATCTTACTTTGCATCTGGATATGTGTCTTCAAATTTATCGGCATATCGATTGTGCTTTTTATACTTGAAGAACATAACGACTAAGAAAACAACAGCTACTACGCCTAATACGTAAACTAACCAATCTAATGTCATATTACTATGTCCTCCTTTTCTAATTTCATATTAGCATGTCTGAAATCGTTTTCATACAGTTTTTTATTCATTTTCAACCAAACGTATCATTTGTTATTTTTTATATGTAATATACTAAGTTTGTATGTTTTAAACGATACTTTTTCAAGGTATAAATCAGTATCATATTCCCTGAAACAATCTGCGATTGGATTGTTTCAATTAACAATAGTAATTTATTTTAAAATACTTTATAATTAAAGTAACGAATAGACATATATATCATAAGTCATTAAGTGATTGGAGAAGTGATACCAATTATGATAAAAGTCAGAATTTTAAGTGTTTTATTAGGAATTGTAGAAGCGGAATGCTATATATTTTCTTTGCAAGAAAAACAAAAATTACATAATTCCATTTATTGTAATAAATTTATTATTGCTAATCTTACTATTAACAAATCATTGAATTTTGCAAGTTTTTGAAAGGATCTTTATGAACTATTTAGTATTATTTGTTTGCTCCATGATCATACCTATAGTAAACACATCTTCTGTTTCTCAAGCTCTTATAAGTTATGAAATTGATTTTATATATTCTATGGTATCCTTTGGCATATTTGGCATTGCCGTTAAGCATTTAAAAAAGAATGAACATCCAATAGTAGTTATTTTACTGGCAACTATTGCAGAAGATCTAATCATAAATCTATTATGTGATATCAAGTTTATTACGTATATTATTCAAATTGCACTTATTATCATATTTGCTCTGTACACAAAGTATAAAAACAAAAATGTAGCATACTAAAAAGGAGATGAATTATGAAAAATTTAAATTGGAGTAAAATGCGTTTCATATGTATTTTTCTTGCCTTTTCACTTGTAATCTTAGGATATTTTTTTCGTAATCACTATTATTATCAATTTTTGGATTTAGGATATATATGTATAGCAATCAGTAATATCTGTCTTTACTTGTTTGAATTAAAAGAAAAAGGTCATTCATCTAAATCTTATATTCTTGTTGCAATCATGCTTGTTATTTTAGCTATATTTTTTATGACGTTTTAAATCAATGAATACTTGTAATTTATTAGTTGCTATTCAGTTTATAACTTTCTTTGATAAGTAAATGAATCGGATACTCAAAATCCAACTCATACTAAATTAACTGCAAAATTTTATCAAAAAATTTTCAAAAGCAGATAAAAGCCATAGGATTTTATGCATTTTCTTGAATTGTTGCACCTTTATATAAAGTAGAAGCTACAATATAATCCACTCTAAACAAAATTGCTTTTCCATTCCGACTAAGACCACCATTTGTCAAAGATTGCACCTAGCATTTGCCAGATGCTTTTTTTTACTTTATTTTATGCATGTTCAGACTTGTACAAAACAGTCAAAGTTATTGTGTTTATTCCAAATCGCTTATCGGGTCAGTTATTGGGTCACTTATAGGGTCATTTATAGAGTCATTTGAAAGAGTTTCAAAATAGAAATTGTCTGTAGACTTAAACTCAGGTTTAACATCAGATATATTAAATATTCCAACTGGACTAGTGATAGCGATTAGCATTGCATTACCTTAAAAGCATGCTATAATTCAATCAGGCAAAAGCTAAGAATAACTGCCACGTAAAAGGAACTTGAATTGACCATCAAGTTCCTTTTATAGAATATATAAAGGCTTAACTAGCAATTTGGTGACATGTTGATATATTCGACATTAATAGTGTCTATT
>NZ_QSPK01000108.1 GCF_003436425.1 Eubacterium sp. TM05-53 | reverse complement strand
AAAGCATTAGAATTTAGAATTTATCTATTTTATGAGTCCTTTTTCTTGACGTAGTACCAATTGAATCTTTAAGTGAATCAAAAATTAGAGTGATTTATGAAGAAATATATGAAAATGTTTCTTCAAAAGAAGTTCCTGCTTGGAGACAAAAAATGGACGAGAAGCAGTCAGTCAAAAAATCAAAGAAAATGTTTAAAGAGGTTGAAAAATTCATTTTAAATGAAAGAAATAAAAAGGACTGATTATTCCAAAATAGAGACCAAGTTTTCCATCTTGGTTTCTTTTTTTGTTTATATGCGTTATAAAATCTGTATAGAAAAGCTTTAACCCAACAAACGAAGGAGGAATTGGATATGAAGAAGTTAGGTTATTTAGCGGGGGCATCATTGTTATTTGTTCCAATGCCTCTATATGCAGCAGGAATTGGTTCTAGTAACCAAGTATTTACTCACACTGGATGGTTCTCAGTTATTTGTATGGCAACAATCGGTGTTGGAGTTGCGATTTGTTCAAAACATCAGAAATAATAATGAAAAAAGGTTCAACAGTAAATAGAATTTGGGCTGTGGACCTTTTTTATTTATAATTTCACAATCATTGATAATAACATATGTTACCTACAATTTTTGTGGAGTATGTTATACTGAGTTAACTGAAAGAGAAAGGGTAACTTATGGGCGGCAATTATTTGGTGAAGTTTCTTGAAGAAAAAGAAGTGCCTACAATCACAAAAAAAAGACACACATATTTAACGTATTACGGTTTAGAACAACAAGATACGTACGTGTTAAAAGAAGGTATTGTTAAGACTAGTATAATTTTGCGTGATGGAAGAGAATTTAATATTTCTTATATTAAAGGACCCGATATTATTTCATTATTAAAAGATGAAGTAAGTCAATATACATCAGCTCCATTTAACGTTCGTATTGAGAGTGAAACGGCTACTTTTTATCGTATTCCAAGAGTGTTATTCTGGGATTTTGTAAATCAAGATCCAGAGTTAAAAGAGTATGTGAATTCATATTATCGTACTAAATTAACAGAAGCTATTTTTAGACAACAACTTATGACTATGAATGGTAAAAACGGAGCAGTATGTTCTTTTATCTATCAATTGATTCCTTTATTCGGCAGAAAAGTAAAAAAGGGTATTTTAATTGATTTCCAAGTGACAAACGATGATATTGCAGGATTCTGCGGTATCTCTACTAGAAATAGTGTAAATCGTATTTTAAGAGGGTTACGTGAACAAAATGTAATCTCGATGGTATATCAGAAAATTTTGATTTTAGATGTAGATTATTTAAAACAATTTGTACAAGCATAATACAAAACGAAGCGCAGAGTTAATTCTGCGCTTTAAATGGTTTTATGATTTTTTGATATGAATAGATTAATTGGCTTGCCATTAAACACCAGATAATGGGTTCGCAAAAGCATACACCTAAATATTTAAATGTAGGAACTAAAAATAATGTAAAGACAATTTTTCCAATGAGTTCAATAATGCTAGAGAATAAAGGTGTTATTTTATATCCAAAGCCTTGAATCGCATTTCTTAAATTCAACAGTACACTTAATATTATGAAAAATGGAATATTGATTTTTAGATACATAGCTCCATTTTGTAGTACGGCAGGCGTATTGGATCCAGATAGAAGGTGGACTAGATTCTCGGCTGTCAAATAGATAAGGATACTTAAAAAGATCGGATATATAATACCGCAGATGTTTGAAAGACGAACACCTTTTATAATTCGCTCATAATTTTGAGCTCCCTTGTTTTGAGAGACAAAGGTTGCCATAGAAGCGGCAAGAGTAGAAAGTGGAAGACAAAATAAAGACATTAACTTTCGTGCGGCCGTATGGGCTGTGATAATTAAGGTTCCTAGACTGTTGATTCCGGATTGAAGAATAATGGTTCCAATGGAAACGATAGAGAACATAAATCCCATCGAAAAGCCTTGACCTAACAAATCATTAACCATATAGGATTCGATATGAAAGTGTTCTTTTTTGGGAATCAATATTTTAGCACTTTTCCAAATTAAAAAGAAACATATAATAGTTGAAATGGCTTGGGCAATAACAGTAGCTACAGCTGCGCCAAATACGCCCATATCAAGTATTGTGATACATACAATATCAAGTGCAATATTTATAATGGATGAGCAGAAAAGCACAATCAATGGTCTTAGACTATCGCCAATAGCTCGTAACATACCGGCGCCTAAATTGTAAAACATGGTGATGATCAAAAAGGCAGATATACAGCGAATGTAGTTTAATGAATCATGATAAATACTTTTGGGTGTCTTTAGAATTGTTAGTAAATATGGCATCGAAACATAGGAAACAAGTGTGATCACAATGGCTATGATCAATCCTAAAATTAGAGATGCTGCAATACTTTTTTTTAATTCATTTTCATTTTTAGAACCATAATATTTTGCTGTAACAATACTAAATCCTGTGCCGCATCCATTTGAAAATTGAACAATCAATTCAAAGATAGCAGCGGTAGCCCCCATTGCGGCTAATGCGTTGTCACCTAAGAAATGACCGACTAATAATGTGTCAATTGTATTGTAGAGTTGTTGAAATAGATTCGAAAAGAAAAGTGGAATCACAAAGAAAAGCAATCCTTTTGCGATGCTTCCTTGTGTTAGTGAATGATTTTTCATACGGTAAGCCTCCTTTTTGAATATAATATGAACCAGATTACTAAAACAGTTCCTTTAATAATGCTTGAAATTGAAATGGCCCACCATACTCCATTTACACCTAAATAATTAGATAACAAAATGGCCATAGGAATTCTCGCAGAAGTAAAGACAATCGAAACGATACTAGGTGGTAAAGTTTTACCAAGTCCATTAAAAGCACCTTGTGTAGCAATTTCTATGCACATGAATAATTGAGAATATCCAAGGATAATTAGATAGTCAATTCCATAAGGAAGGATGTTTGTTTCATGGATGAAACATGAAAATATTGGGCCAGGAAGGAAAATTAAAATAGCCGTTGTCAATAATCCCCACAATCCAACCACGAGCATGCCAGTTTTATAACCTTGTTTTACACGATTATAATTTTTGGCTCCATAATTTTGGGATGTGAACGCATTGATGGATGCGCTGAATCCATCGGCTGCCATCCATGAAATAGATTCGATTTGAGAGCCTACTTTTTGTACGGCAACACTGATAGCTCCAAAACTTGAGATTAAGCGAGCAATGTACATAGAAATACATGTAAACAACATACTTTGTACAGAGGATGGAAATCCTATTTTTAATATTTTAGAAATATGATTAAATTCTGGTTTCGACAAGATATGGATATCTCGAAATAGATCAAGATTTCTTGCGTCATATAAAAAGACCAAAGTGACAATGATTTGAGCAAGAATTGTAGCTAGAGCAGCACCAATGACTCTAAGATCAAAGACAAAAATGAGGACAGGGTCTAAAATTAAATTTAATACTAGACCTGTAGTCGTGGCTATAAATGTGCTCTTTGAATGGCCTGCAGCCGTAAGAATTCCAGTAAAAATTTGATTTACAAAAGAGAATACAATAAAGCCGCACGTAATCCATAAATAATTCTGAGTATCTTGAATAATAATAGGATCTGATAAATTAAATAACTGAATTAAATTCTTTTGAAAAACAATAATAATGACTCCATATATTAACGCAAAAAATATAGAGCTTTGAAATGCGGATTCAATATAATTTTTTGTTTCCTCTGTATTATTGGCTCCAAGACTTTGACCCACTAAAGCTTGTGATCCAATCTTAGGCATATTCACAAGGCCGTTTGCCAAATACATGAAATTTCCGGACACACCAATACTAGCAACAGCACCAGTACCTAAAAAACCAATCCACAACATGTCAACTAGGTTATAGGCCATCTGAATAAAATACGTTGCCATAATTGGAATTGCTAATAAACTTAAAGATTTAAATATAGGACCATGCAATAGGTCAACACTCTGATTTTTTTTCATACAGAGAATATATTATCAAGTTTTTAAGAATTTTTAAACAAAAGATGGATGTGAAAATCACATCCATCCTATTAAATACTATTCTTTAGTTCTCTTAATGCATCTAAATCTAATCCAACAACCTCAGAGATCTCTTCAAGTGTCTGATTATTCTTTACAAGCATTTTAATCGCTATTTTGATTTGTGTGTTTTTTTACACCACGCTCAACGCCTTGTTCAATGCCTAGTTCAAAACCCTGCTTGATACCCATCTGGATTCCTTTGTTTGTGGATTCTTCAAACATTTCATCTAATGCTCTACACACTTTTACATCTCCCTTCTCGCTTTTGTAAAGAATGGATGTGATTTCACATCCATTCTAAATTAAGCTTTCATCAATAGCTTTTTGATTGATTCTTCGCTTACTGAGAAAATCGATGCGATAGCTTTAACACTAAATCCTTTGTCTAGCATAGTTTGATATACAAACAATTCTTTTAGTGCAATACCTTGCTCAATGCCTTGTTCAATACCTTGTTCAAAACCCTGCTTGATACCCATCTGGATTCCTTTGTTTGTGGATTCTTCAAACATT
>NZ_QSPK01000107.1 GCF_003436425.1 Eubacterium sp. TM05-53 | reverse complement strand
ACAGCGACATTGGCTTCTCCACCACCGTAAGTTGCACCAAATGTATCGGCTTGTACAAAGCGATAATATCCTTCTGGTGCTAAACGTAACATAATTTCTCCAAAAGTGACTACTTTTTGTTTCATTTATTTACCCCTTATTTTAGCTACTAATTCAACAGCTTCTTCTACTAAAGATTTAATTTCATCAAATTTTCCTTCTACAACAAGATCACCTTTCACCATCCAGCTTCCACCGCACGCAACGATTTTGTCACAAGATAAATAATTATCTAAATTCTTGGCATTCACTCCACCAGTAGGCATAAATTTCACACCTACGTAAGGGGCTGCAAGAGCTTTGATTGTGGATACACCACCAAATTGTTCAGCTGGAAAGAATTTCACAACTTCCAATCCTCTTTTCACAGCTTGAGCAACTTCACTAGGTGTAATGCATCCCGGATAAATTGGAATATTCTTTTCTAAACAGTAATCTACGATTTCTGGATCAAATCCAGGGCTTACAATAAATTTTGCGCCTGCATTTACTGCACGATCTACTTGTTCTGTTGTCAATACTGTACCAGCACCTACAAACATGTCTGGATAGCATTCTGTCATCAATCGAATGGATTCTTCAGCAGCTTCTGTACGAAAAGTCACTTCTGCACACGGAAGACCGCCTTCGCATAAAGCTTGAGCTAATGGTTTAGCATCTTTTGCGTCATTCAAAACAACAACAGGAACAACACCCATTTCTTGAATTATTTTACTAATCGTATTCATTTTAAACCTCTCTTATAGATACTTCTTTAATGTTGCGCGTACACTACCTACGCCTGCCAACATTTCATTAAAGTATCCACATACTTTTTCTGCCATATCGACTTCATATAGGTTCACACCAAAAATTTTGTCATTTTCTAGAACTGGTTTTAATGTGGCTTCAATTTCAGCTGCATCTTTAGTTTCACCTAATTTGAATCCTTCAACATAAGGACAAACTGTATCCAATAATGGATCTGGACTTAATTCAAACGCATTTCCCGCATCATCCACTGCCATTAAATAACGTAACCATCCGGCAAACACTAATGGAATTAATTTCAAATCGGCTACATCGCGATCGTCAGCGCTCGCATACGCTTTAATTGTTTCCCCAAAACGAATTGCTAATTTTTGAGAAGTATCTGTGGCGATACGTTGTGGCGTATCTGGCATAAATGGATTTGGAACACGTACTTTTAATACTGTATCAATAAATTCTTTTGGATCCAAAATGCCAGGATTTACTACAACTGGTAAACCTTCTTTATATCCGACAGTTTCAACTAATTTTACTAATTCTTCATCTTTCATTTCATCTGAAATCTTATTGTATCCCAATACACATCCAAAGATGGCTAGACAAGTGTGTAATGGATTTAAACAAGTACAAACCTTCATTTTTTCTACTTTGTCTACTGTATCACGGTCTGTAAACATCAACCCACCCTTAGTTAAATCTAAACGTCCATTAGGGAAATCGTCTTCAATAACTAAGTATTCTGTTTCTTCTGCATTTACGAAAGGTGCTACATATGTGTTTTTAGAAGTAATAACTGGATCTAATTCTTCTACGCCATCGTTCAACAAGATTTTTTCAACAGAAGCATCTGGACGAGGTGTAATCTTATCTATCATACTCCAAGTAAATGACACTTTATTTGAATCAATATATTCAACAAATTCTTTTTCGGCTTTACCATTTTCTGCCCAAGCTTTGGCAAACGCAAGGATTGCCGCATATAACTTATCTCCATTATGAGAACAGTTATCTGTACTTACCATCGCAATTGGAAGTTCTCCCGCTTTAAAGCGAGCATACAATAAAGATGTCACTTTACCCATATAACTAGCTGGTTTTTCTGGTCCATTCACAAAGTCTGCTGTGATATCTGGAAGTTGTTCACCTTTTCCATTTACTAGGCTGTATCCTTTTTCTGTGATTGTAAATGTTGCCATCTGTAGAGATTTATTTGTGAAGATTTCTTTTAATCTTGCATAAGCACTTTCATTATTTGAATCTAAAGGTAAAGATTCTGCAACACTGGCAACAACGGTTTTATCAATTGTACCATCGGCTTTTAATGTAGCTACGATACCTAAGTTATCGTGTGGCACATACATTTTTTCAATGATTTCATAATCGAAACCTTCGGCAACGATCAAGCCTCGATCTAAATCTTTATTATTCAACATATTTTGAACCACATTCGCATGGAATGCACGGAATAAGTTCCCAGCTCCAAAGTGGATCCAAAAAGGATTTTCCTTTGTAGCTTTTCTCATTTCAGCAATATCATATTGAGGTAAAGAATATCCCTTTTCTTCCCATTCTTTTCGATTTTGAATACCTTCTAAAGTTAATTTCATAATTAGATACCTCGCTTTGTAGCTTTATCAATGGCTTCCCACAATCCATTTAAGTAAGTGGCTCCTAAGGCACGGTCATATAAACCATATCCTGGCATTGCCACTTCATCCCAAATCATACGTCCATGGTCTGGACGGATTGGTCCATCAAATCCAATGTCATATAGAGCTTTCATAATTTCATACATATCAAATGTACCATCACTTGATAAGTGAGCAGCTTCTTCAAAGTTTGTTGGTGTAATGAATTTCAAGTTACGAACATGTGCAAAGTGAATTCTTCCCTTTAATGAACGAATCATATCAGGTAAATCATTTGCTAAATTAGTTCCATAAGATCCTGAACAGAAAGTAACACCATTATGAGGATTGTCTACCATTTTCATCATACGCAAGATATTTTCTTTATTGATGATAATACGTGGAAGTCCAAATACGCTCCATGCTGGATCATCTGGGTGAATGGCCATGTTAATATCGTATTTATCACATACAGGCATAATTTTTTCTAAGAAATATTTTAAGTTCTCAAATAATTTTTCATCATCTACATCTTTATACATTTCAAATAGTTCTTTAACACGTGCCATACGTTCTGGTTCCCAACCTGGCATGATTGAACCATTCATATCTCCAGAAATGGATTCAAACATTTTTTCTGGATCTAAGGCATCAACCGCTTCTTGTGTATAAGCTAGTACAGTAGAACCATCTGGTCTTACACGAGCTAATTCTGTACGTGTCCAGTCAAATACAGGCATAAAGTTGTAACAAACCATGTGGATATCTTCTTTCCCTAAGTTTTCCAATGTTTCAATGTAATTTGCAATATATTGTTCTCTTTCTGGTGCACCTGTTTTGATCGCATCATGAATATTTACACTTTCAATTCCAGCAACATGAAGGCCTGCAGCTTCCACTTCGTCTTTCATTTCACGAATTCTTTCGCGGCTCCAAACTTCACCTGGCTCCGTATCATATAAAGTAGTAATAACTCCAGTCACTCCTGGGATTTGTCGAATTTGTTTTAATGTGACAGTATCAAATTTTGAACCATACCATCTTAATGTCATTTCCATAAAATGTCCTCACTTTCTAAGATTTGTATTTGTTTTGGCAACTATATTATAGGTAAAGCGGTTTCAATTTGGAATTTCATTAATTGTTATAAGCATTGCAAAAGTTGCGGTTTTCACATAAAATAAAATTATGAAAAAGAACCTACAAACAACATTTAGTACGCGACAAAAAATGTTAGAACCTGACTTTGAAATCTATTATTATGAGGATACAAGTCAGGATTTTCACTATGCCAATGTCAATCCTCACACTCATAATTACTATGAATTTTACATTTTTTTAGAAGGACACATATCTATGGATATTGAGGGTGTCTCTCATCCTTTAGTGCCAGGCGATGTATTGATCATTCCACCCAACACAAAGCACTACGCAAAGCTTTTAGACAATAGTATTCCATATCGTCGTTTCGTATTCTGGATTTCCCAAGATTATTGTAATAAACTATTTAACATCTCGAGTGATTATGTTTATTTAATTCAACGTGTTCATACCACAAAACAATATTTATATCATTATGACATTATTGGTTTTAACACCTTACAATCCAAAATCTTTAGACTGATTGAAGAAACGCATGCCAACCGTTTTGGTAAACAAACTAAGGTCCAATTATGTTTAAAAGATCTTGTTTTTCACTTTAATCGCTCCATTTATGAAATGGAACAAAAAAATAAAAAATACGAAGAGAATGCTCTCTATGAAAATATCTTATTGTACATTGAAGACCATATCGACGAAGATTTGACGCTTGACCATCTGTCTGAAATATTCTTTGTCAGCAAATACCATATTTCACATGTATTTAAAGCAAATCTTGGTATTTCTGTACATCAATTCATCACAAAAAAACGTCTTCGCTTATGCAAAGACGCAATATCATTTCATACAAATTTAACGGAAATCTGTATATTATATGGTTTTAAAGACTATACGAGTTTTTTCCGTGCCTTTAAAAAAGAATTTGGTATGTCACCAAAAGAATTTAAGGAATTATCTGTAAAAACATAAAAAAAGCCCATCAAATCATATAAAATGATTTGTATGGGCGCTTTTCATTTGCCGAGTCTTGTTTACATCTCTATTTAATTCTATACTTCAATTATGGACACTACTTATCATTCAAACATTCCAATTGAAACTCTATCACTATTAGATTGTGATGTTCGAAACTTCGATTTCAATCACCCTATCAAGAATATCTTCTTCGATAATATTGAATACATTCGAAAATTAGATGCTTCCGGTAAAGCTCGTCCTTGTATTTTAGACAATGTAGAACGTTCTCTTCTTTGCCACACATGTTATCTTGGCTTTGATCA
>NZ_QSPK01000106.1 GCF_003436425.1 Eubacterium sp. TM05-53 | reverse complement strand
TTTCATTTAATGTGATTAGATTATTGGTTTTCATATTCAATTAATTTGGCAATCAACACTTTAGTTCATGAATAAACGTTGTAAGCTGATCAAACACATGATATTCAACTACGATCTTATTCTTATTCAACCTGGATTTTGGTGAATTCTCCATTTCCACCAATTGTGAAGATACATTTTCCAACCTCTCATACGCATACACAATATTCTTTTCATCCACAGTGTCTTGTTTCAAAAATTCCTTTGCGACATTCATATTATGCTGCATTTCTAATGTCTTATCCTTTGTATCCTGCCACTGACTTAACGGCATATTTATTGACGCATCTTTTTCCGGTTCCTTAATACTTGTAGCTCCATACATCAAATATAAACCATTCTCATTCATTATGGTTTCCATGTTTTTATACATCTTATTTCGCATCGCATTAAATAAAATTGGAACTTTATCTCTTTCATTGATTATAGACTGTTCCGGATTATACCCCATGCGTGCTAATGTTTCATCTAATCCCGTACCACAGCGCAATCCCCCACCATGTTTTTGAATATATTCCATATCTTCTGCACGTTCATAAATAGGTTTAAAATCGAGGTGCATATGATAGAATCCAGATTCATCCAAATGTACAGTGGCACCTAAGATATGAAAGTATGGAAAATCCTTTTTAAATCTAACAAGGAATTCATTAAAAATATGAAGTGCTTGTTCTTTCGTTATTTTGCCATTTTCACGATCACTCTTATCGCCCAAACCAATGATTAAAGAACGAAACATCTTAATCTGCTCCATTTTATTCGTTTTTGGGTTCCGCATCTGATCATGCAGATGCTGCGTATAATAATCATTTCCAATCAATGGATAATCCCGATTACGTGGCTTTGTCTTAATTTGACCACTATTATATCGATTCCACGCGGCAGCCTTGCGTTTCAGAGTATAATCATTACGTTCTTTAATATACGGTTTCATCAATTCATTAATTTGTTCCTTATAGCTCTTTTCATACGGAACAAGTTCGATTACTGTATCTTTACTCGTATCATGCGTATGCTCCAGTTTCGAGCGATACTCCAAGCCATGATTATGTTCTTCACATCCTTCGCCAGCCGTAATCGTAACCGACACTTCATTCATGCAAATCACCCGATTTTAATATTTTATACAATGTTGTACGACAAACACCATACTTATTGCACATCTGTTCAAAAGTCATTTCCTTCTTTTCTGCTCTTAGAACATCAACACTCGGTAGTTTTTTCTTAGGCCTTCCAGTGTTTGAAACCTTTTCTTCAATAATCACTTCCAAATTGCCATTATATGTATTTCGATAAGTACCATTAAAATGTTTAAAAAGTATTTTTATACATGACTTTTGATGTTCAATATTCGTATCATTTAAATATAATTTAAATCGATTCATGTACGTATCCCCCTTATTATTGTTCATTAATTATTTCCACACATTCTTTTGAGCAAGCCTTGCTTGCCATAATTACCAGCTTGATGGTAATGCCCTTCCCTATTGAGCTCCACTACCGCACTAAAGGCGGTAATGAAGTTCAATGACGGGCAACTGCGTTGAGCTTTTAGCGACATCATTCGAATTGAGAATCAATGATGTCAATCAGATCCTGCTCGGAATTATTGAAGAACTTAACGTAAGTCTTCAAACATTCCGTTTGTGTATGACCCAAGCGTTTTGCGACCAATGATACAGGTGCATTCGCATTACATAGAAGTGATGCATTGCTTCGTCTAAACCCATGAATCTTGATCATGCGAATTCCTGATCTTTCGCACGCGATTGCCATACGCTTCTTCACAACTTTCGCAAGAACAGGTCTGTCCACTCCAAACAGAAATGTATCTTTTGTGATGCAGTACAAGTCTTTGTACCAATCCAAATATTCCTGCATGATGCATTTCATTCGTTTGGGCATCGTTATCGTTCGAATACTGTTCCTTGTCTTTGGCGGAGTAACCAAATACGATCTTCCCTGCACATACCTAGCTACTGTCTTATTGAACCGAATTGTCCCCTTATCCATATCAATATTATTCATTGTTAGTGCAACACATTCGCCAAATCGACATCCCATAAAATACAAAAGATTCACAATGACATAACAGACGTATTCTCCGTTTTCTTTGTTTCTTGGAAAACATTGAATGAACTGCTCAAATTCATCCGGAGTATAGAAATCGTCTTCATCAATGATCTTGTCCGGTCTTTTGTATTTGGGAATTCTTTTGACTGGATTAAACTGTACATATCCCATTTCAAGTCCATAGTTAAATATCTTATTCAAATATGTCAGCATCTTATTTACATATTCTTCACTCAAACCTTTTTTAAATGCAGCATCCGTAATCTGTTTGATCTGTCCAGATGTTAGAGATTGAATCTTTTCATCATACAAAGATTCAAAGTATTTTGAGATATATGTATTACTCTGTTTTGTGCTTGATTTTAATTGATTTGCCTTAGCCAAATCATATACATCAATAAACTCTTTCAATGTATAAGAATGATTTTCAATCGTGTGATTTTCTATATTAAAAGACTCCTTGTACTTCAACTCGTATTCCCTTGCTTCGTTGATCGAATTAAATGATTTTCTAAAAAAGTAATAATGATACTTTCCAGTTGAAGTAGGCACAGATCCACGAATTTCATACTTCTTGTTTCCTAAACGTTTTACAGACATTGTCTACACCTCCACATGCCCGTCTCTTCGAAGCATGTCAAAGATTTTGATAAAGAACTGATTAGGAGCATATGCAGAATACTGTTTGTGAAGTTGATGCATTTCAATATGTGAATCCAGTCTATTGATATATTCATCTGCATATTCTTCAGATTCAATAAGCAATCGATCATACAGTTCATCATTTAGAATAACATTTCCATAAAGTCCAAAATGCTTCACTTCTAAAGAGAGTGTATTATCTTCTATATTATCTTCTATATTATTAGGACAACTGAGTTGGCTACCCTGGCTAACTGAGTTTGCCACCCCACCTAACTCTGTTGACTGGTAGCTAACTAAGTTTGCCACCTCTTTTGCGATATAAATACAATTTTTAATGCCATGATTTACAAAGTCTTTCTTCTCTAACAAATTCTTTTGTATTAAACTTTTTAAAGCTTTATCTACACCAGCTTTAGTTGAATTTGTAAAATCTGCCAAATAACTACGACTGCCTGTAAATGCACCACAATGATCACGCGAAAATCCATAGATAATCGCATAAATACTCAATTCCAATCCTTTTAACCCCAATTCATTTATCATCCAATATTGAATAGAATAATAGGAATTGGGTTTAATCTTCTTATTATTTTCCATAAAAAAAACTCCTTTTACCTCATTACGAAACAGACTTTCTGAACAAGCATTCAAAAAGCCTCCAAAAAAAGATAAAAAGGAGGCCACATTTGATTTAATGTGTTATAATATACGCGGTTAGAGGTATATTATATGCCTCTGGTTTAATTTGGTGCCAGCCAAATTAAACCTTTTTTTCTACCTTAAAATCAAAAAAATCCTTCACGATCACAACCGGAACTTTTCCTTTTAAAAGTCGCCGTTCATCCAGCTCATACTCATCCTTCATAACCTGAATGAATTGGTATGCCTTGGACTTGCTGATGTTCGCATAGGCTGCCACATCCGTGGGACCCCAATATAGTTTTTCCATTTTGAATTTCCCCTTTCTAGAAAGTTATTTACAAATACGACTTATAACTTTCATATTTATCATACCATTTAATCCGGAAATTGCAACTGTATAATACGTATTTTTCCGGATACCTTTTTTTATATATTTTCCCATGTTAATATATCTATAGAATTCGGAGGGGTACTATGTCTGTAAAATCCTATATAGATTCTTTATGTTCAGAAAGAAATTTAAACATGAAACAACTCGCTGAACAGGTGGGAATCAACTATAAAACATTGAATACTCTAGTAAATGAAGATGGTAGACTTATGAATCCTAAACAGTTGACTTTATTTTCAAAATACACGAACAAAACTAAACAAGAAGTATTCTATGAAAACTTAAAAGATGATGATTTATCAGATGCATGTACAAAAACTGCCCTTCTTTATATTGGAAAGAAAACATGTGAAGGGTGGATTGCCAATATAGATATTCGTCTTGATACAAAGATTTCAAATACTCGTACTGCCAACTATGCGGGTATATTGCATAAAAAAAGATCCGGTAACGGATTAACAGTAGTGGAAGATTGGGATCAACTAAAAATTGACTTTTGGGAGTTCTACTATAAAGGTAAGTTAAAGGATGAAGAAGAATACGGCAGAGACACTATTGCCCGAACATTTGCGAATGAAAGAAAGTACATATCCAGTGTATTATTCTTTGGCCTTCAAAGACTTTGTAACACAAACCTAAATCCAGTCAACTATCATATCGTATTCAATCGAGATACTGAGTATTATCTAGTAAAAGACTATTTTCCAAAGAAGATGAACATGGGTTTTGAATGTATCTATGTTGATGAAAATGAGAGATAAACAGTCAAAAGAGTATCACCATAAACAAGTGATACTCTTTTATTGAGAAAACTTAATCCACACATAGAATCAATAATAATTGAATTAATGTGCATCAGGAAAATCATTTTTGAATTTGCCACCATAATGATTGTTCTTATAGTTTCTAATATATAGTAATAAAATCATTATCACTAAAACAATACCACAGATGGCATACTGTTGATTGCCAAATTAATTGAATATGAAAACCAATAATCTAATCACATTAAATGAA
>NZ_QSPK01000105.1:3847-4980 GCF_003436425.1 Eubacterium sp. TM05-53 | reverse complement strand
TTTTGGCTTAGTCATTATACCACATTCATTTATGGCCAAAATTGTTTACTGTTAGATAATAATTAGTTTTTTTCGCAATCAAAACTCCAACAGGAGCTAAACCGCCGTCCACCAAATTCACTTTGACGACTGTAAAGCCGTAATCCGTAATAAACTCACAAAAATTTTCCTTGTTCCATTCTTTGTATGCTTTAAATCCTGTAATAGACATCAATCGCTTTCGTAAACCACTTGATTTTTTCTCTGCCCATAAGAAGGTTGGTGCGTACAAAATACCATCTTTTTTTAATACTCTATGAATTTCCTGCATTGCTTTTTCAGGCTCTGGCATAATGTGCAGTGCATTTGAAATTACTACGCAATCAAAACTTTCATTCTCATATGAAAGTGCCGTTGCATCGGCTACGCAAAAACTAAGTTTTTCTGTTGTACCTCTCCTTTTCGCTTCCTTAATCATATTTTCCGAAAAATCGGTTGCCATCCAGCTATTAGTACAATCAGACAATGGGAAAGATAGCTGCCCTGTTCCACAAGCTAATTCTAATACATTCATATCAGATTTGAGATAATCTCTAATATATCCGCAGATTGCATTATAAAATTTCTTATCTGACTCCATCAAAGGTGCATATATTTTTGCAAGTCGTTGCCAATAACCCTTGTTTGCCTTGTCTTTCATATCAAAATCTCCATTTTTTTCAATAATACAACTTCAAATTTATATGGTTAATTATAACAATTATCAATAACCTATTAAAGGAATAAGATAATTAAAATAGCCATTCATTATAATGGCTATGTAACATTAAACTTCTTCAAGTTTTTTCATTAATTTTAAGCAATCAGCAAATCCCCATAGATACATTCTTTCTTCGATAATGTCATGTTCTTTCATTGAAAGATAGTAATATTTGTAATAATCTTTAATAGTACTATCTTCCAATGTTTATTCATCAATATCTTGATCTGCTAGATGGACAACTATTTGATTTCTTTCGTATAGTGAATGCTGTTCTATCTTTATATTTCTATACTCTTCATCATTGCTCATAGCATTCTTTAAAACAGATTCTCTTATTTCTTCGAATAAGATCCCTGATTGGATTTTAATTTTATCATAAAGCTCCTCTTTT
>NZ_QSPK01000105.1:0-3837 GCF_003436425.1 Eubacterium sp. TM05-53 | reverse complement strand
TAAAGCTCCTCTTTTGCAAATGGGTGGTGAATAGAAACGTGAGCAATTTTGTTAGTACCACATCTAGCAAAAAAAACAAAGGGATTATCAGATAAAGACAATCCCTTATATCCAGTTAACAATCTTCATTTACTGTTAAAACGTTTTATAAGAAATCATGGATCTTATGATAGAGAGCACCTCCAAGACTGGCTGAACCTATTTTGGTTGATTATGAATGTGTCAAAGGTCAAGTATGATAAAGTATTAAAATTTATAGAAATGGCAGTTTTGTCGCCAAAAAAAATTGCGATATTGGGATTCAATGAGCTCTAAGCACAGTAAATAAGCGAATAATTACCACCCATTTGCAAAAGAGGAGCTTATCATAATTATTTTTCTTCATTTAAATCACATCGTGGAAATTGTAATTATTTACTAAACAATTACAATAGTAAAATGTGAAGCCTTGAAATTAAATGGGGCAGGGTAGAGTTAATTTGGTAAAGCAACAACAAAGTAACAGAGATCTTTTTACCTTAATAATACCCTTAAAAATAAGGACCACAATCTCTTAAACAATTAAGTAAAAGATAATTTATTTATTATCAGAACAGAAAAGATTATTGATTTTTATATCATGATTTTTTTTAGATAACTAAATGGCGGCAAAATATGATAAGTTCATGGAGTTACGTAAAGCTACACCAAAGTGACAATAAAGTAACAAATCAAATTTCACATTAAAAACATACAATAAATAAAGAGTTTTTGTTGACCACACATTCTCATTCAATTATCTAAATGTTAATCAATTTATCGTCAAGAGATTATCAAGATCACTCATTTATTTGGGTGGTCTTTTTTGTATAAGACAAGAAAAACCTGATGATAATTCATCAGGTAAATGTTTAAACGCTATTTTCCCACATTTCTTTGTGAGCCTTTATTTCTGAAATGATTAGTTTAGGATACAATTCGTAATAAGCACGGCATATTCTTTTAAAGAGAAGCAAAAATCTATTGTCAAAAGTATAATCCAACATCCTGGTATCTAATAAATATTCTAATTTACTTTCAGAGATATGTTTTGTGCATATGTCATCTACTATAGGTAGGTAAGAAGAATAAGCTTTTGAAACAATAGTTTTCATATCGTCAACTATATTATCAATATTTAGAGTCATTTTAGTTCTCGTCTTTATCGATGTTGATGATATAGTATCCACCGGATTTAGGTGAACCTTTAAATTCAATGACATCTTTCATTTGAATAATTCTTTTAGAAAAAATATTTCTATTAATGTCTGGATCTAATATTTTAATTATTCTTTCTAGTTGTGGATATCTAAATCCAGGGTTTTCCTTTATAACTTTATAGATGATTGAATCTCTTTTACTTAGCGATTTTACTGCGCCATTTACTGCGCTATTTACTGCGCCATTTACTGCGCGATTTATTGGCTCAATATATTTATTATTTTCATTAACTTTATTACGATTATCTTTCAAGTGTTGATTTGTATTAACAAATAAAGCTTCATAATTTCGGTTGAATATTGTTATCTTGAATATATTCATTGAATGGTATATTTCTGGTTGTTTCTTATCTTTTTTGTATTCGGAGAATATTCGATTTAATCCAGATGCATAATTTTCGATATAACCTAGCTTATAAAGTAATTTAACAACAAATTCGTTTCTAAAACTTTGTTCTCCTTTTAACGCTTCTTCTAATGTTAACCCACCATAGAAACCTCCTGGCGAAATAATTTCTAAACGATTATCAAAAAACTCCATTTTAATATTTGAACGTCTAGAATAATCTCTGTGACAATAACAATTTAAGATTGCTTCACGAATTGCTTTTTCACTATATGATGGAATTTCTGTTCTTGTTGGAGATCCATCAATAATTACTCGGATTTCATTTCCGGTGTTAAAATAGTCCAATGTTTTATCTATTTGGTAAATGATTGAACCAGAAAATTGTTGCTTTGAACGAAATATATCACGTTCGAGCCCTTGGTATATTGCTACTTTTGTTTCGATATTATATTGATCGCTGAACCAAAATGCAACATTTGTATATTTATCATTATAGATAAAACCAGAAGTAATTGGATTAAATGTATTGTAATCTAGGTTTCTTTCTTCAAATTTTAGCTTCAGGATATTAAATGTTAATTCCTGATTTAATGAAGGATATAGTTCAAAAGGAACAATATCCTTTTCTCTAATCATACGTTCTATTTCTTCTGGAGTTGCTTGAGATTTATTTTGCCCGTAACGAATATAAACGCCACTAGGTTTCAGACCTTTAGATTTCAAATAATAAGGTTTATCTTTACCAGGTTCTATATTAATTTGCAAAACACCATCTTCATTATATTCAAATGAAATATAATCGGAACAGTTTGGATAAATAGCTTCATCACGAATCCAATTAATAACTCTGGATTTATTTTCATCTTTTTCTTTTAAAGATATATCGGCAATTAAACCATTATCATCAATACCAACATATATAGTTCCGCCTAAATAACTGTTTAAAAAGGCAACAATTTCCGATTTCATATCTTCATCTAGAATCCTTTTAAGTTCTACAGTATTTGATTCAATGTATTTACTACTCATTTTTCGTCTTCTCCTTCCTATTAATTGTTTATTTTGTTTTACTCCTGCAAACTGGAAGTTGTACTTATCTATTCTTTTCAGTAGTATCCCATTTCGAGCCTTTCTTACAAACATAGAAATCACAGCAGTCTCCACCGGTTGCCAGTGTTTTTGTCCGATGCAGCACCCCGCCCATCATGTCCACAGAAATATAATCCATCTGACACATGTAAGGAACAAGTTCACTGTGTCCCAGTTTTCTGCCAAGTTCACATAGACCACACTGGCGATAAATTGTAGTGTACTCATCGCCATCTCTGCCGGGGATAGTTTCCGTAACCCAGTTATATGGACTGCTACTCATTCCATTAGCAATTTTATCTTTCTCTGCTTTTTTCTTCTGATAATCCAAAGAAAACGGATTTTTACCGCTAAAGGCTTTCTTGATAATCGGTGCGCCCATTGTTGCAGTAACCATTTCAGAGAAAAGTTTTTCACTCATTTTATTTGGGGCTGTTTCATAAACAGCCATCCAGACAGCGCCGCCGCTTAACGATACACGAAGCGGATTTTTCATCATGTCGCCAATCTCATCCAACTCAGAAATGATTTGTTTATAACGCTCTTTGCTTTTCTTTTTCCACTGTTTACAATCAACATCGGGCGTTTTTTCTTCCAGCAATTTAAAGATTACACCGTTCATTGCAAGCCACATTAGCTTTTCGCAATAAGAATACTTCATTTTACACTCCTCACTATCACTTAATTGTCATCAAGTTTCTTTGACAAATTCTAATTTATATGGCTAATTATAACAATTATCAACGTTCTATTAAAGATATTAGATAATTAAAATAGCCAATCGCTATATTGGCTATGTAACATTAAACTTCTTTAAGCTTTTTCATAGTTTTAAACAGTCAGCAAATCCTTTTGGATACATTCTTTCTTCAATTATGGCATGTTCTATCATAGTAAAAATGAGAAGCCATAAAGCTAAATAGGGCAGGAGAGAGTTAATTTAGTAAAGTAACATTAAAGCAACAGTGTTTGTTTTAGCTCAAGAATACCCCTTTGAAATAAGAACCACAATCTCTCAAGCAATGATACTATTTCGCAAAAATGAATTCAATTCAAAAATGCGAAACGAAATATTTGAATTAAATATAGCTACAAATAACAATAGGCTTAACTAGCAATTTGGTGACATGTTGATATATTCGACATTAATAGTGTCTATTT
>NZ_QSPK01000104.1 GCF_003436425.1 Eubacterium sp. TM05-53 | reverse complement strand
GAACAATATATTAAAGACAATCATTTGGATCAAAAATAAACAAAAAAGGGAGCGAAAGCTCCCCCTCTTTTTTTATTTTTTTTCTATCTTTCTATCTTTCTAGATGGTGCGAGAAAGATAATGTTTTAGTGCGAGAAAAATAATGTTTTAGTGCGAGAAAAATAATGTTTTAGTGCGAGAAAGATATTTACACACGCATTATAAAATGGTATAATTAAGACAGATAAAGAGAGGTATTTTATGAAACTTCAAGACTTATTATTAGTTGCCGACTGCAACTATCATGTATTTTTTAAAACAGAAATGGCAAATATATCTGGACTTCCTTACGAAGAAATCCAAAAAGAGCAATTAAAAGACTATTTAGATATGACTGTATTACATGTGGATCAGGATTGGAACATTACGATTGGATAGAGGTGATTTAAATGCATGAAACAAATGGCGAATTAATGGAAAGAAACGATAAATACAAATTGAGTAATAATATGTTTAATGATGCTCTAGTTGTTGTTTCAAATTTGATTGCCAGAGCCACTACGAAGTGGACGTTAGAAGAAACAAAACTGTTTTTATGTTCTGTGTCTCAGATAAAAACAAGAGATAAAGACAACTGGGTAATGATGTCAAAGAGAGATATTATAGAAAAACTAGATATAAATCCAGATAATGGAACATGGTTGCGACAGACATTCAAGAAAATGATGCAAAAATCTTATATTGAACTAGGGAATGATGAAGAATGGGACGATGGTTTTTTAATTACAAGAGTTCGCTCAGACAAGAAAAACATCTATGTCAAGTTCGAAGAAACATATCTTCCTCTTCTGGATCAATTAAGTTCTCATTTCACAGAATTCTACATAGATTATGTAAAAGACTTCACTCGATTATCTAGCTATAATCTGTATGTTTATTTGTGTTCCTGGCAAGATTCAAATTATCAAGTTCAGAACAAGAAAATCGCAAAAAAGGATTTGCCAAAAATATTCAATTTAAAAGAAGGCGAATATTGGAGAAATTACGGTAAAGAAAATGCTAAATTCCATTTTGCAGATTTTGAAAAATATTGTTTGAATCCAGCAATTGAGGAAATCAATAAATTGAAGTCATGCGACATGCATATCTTGTCTTGTGATAAAGTCAAAAATGGAAAGTTTGTTTTAGGATATGACATCCATTATACATTCGTGGATGAAGATGGATTCTACAAATAAAGGAGCGACGAAAGTTAGTATTTTTGACGCACTAAGTTAGTATTACTTCATAAGTACGTGTCCTCGTACTTAGCTTTTGCTAAGTCTCGGACGTTTACTTTTGAAAAGTTCATAATATAATTCAAGTAGTACATAAAGATGTTCAATAACTGAACATGAAAAAAGAGAGGACTCAATGAAAAAAAAATTTGCAATGATCTTTCTAAGTATCATATCAATACTTTATATTTTTGATATTGATTTATTTTCCGCTAATCGTTTTCTCCAGGTTATTATAGGTTTATTAATTTTATTAAGTTTATATATTTTAGCAAAAAAAATATAACATAGAATATGTTCTCACTATTTTATCTTTTAGTTTATGATTACTAAAAGATATTTTAATAGGACAACAACCCTATGATAACTTAGAAGATTTTGTAAAAGGTAAACAACAAAAAAAGGAGTTAGTTCTCCTTTTTTCTCTAAAGCAATGAATAAATAGAGTGAAAACAAAATAAAAGTACTTTAGGGCGAAAGTCTTAAAGTACTTTTCATAAATTTAATTAGGTTGTTGGTAGTTGACATATTAGATTTTACCAATCAAAAAACTATGTATTAACATACCTATGATAATACCTATTGTAAAAACAATAATTTTTTTTATAAGTCCTTTTTTTTCCATAATTATTTTTATCCTACATTTCTACTTTTAGAATATTAATCTAAATGACTTTTTTGGAATTTTTTAATTTCTAACTCAATATCATAATCTAAAATATGATAACCCATAAAAGACCACCTCCTAGGTCACGTTATATTATCAATGAGTTTTTGACCCTATTTTCAATAAAAATATAATGTCCTTAACTTAATGACATTAGGCCTATTCCTTTTCCTTTCTTTTTTTTGTGTAGCTATGAATAGCTATTCCAATAAGTGTCCCAACTATAAAAGCCACTATACCGTCCATTAGTATCAAAGCTCCTTTTTCATTCTCTAAGTGTTCTTTATACAATGATTTTAACAAGCATAAATTTAAAAACACAGTCTACTAATGATCTAAAATACATGATACGATTTAAAGGTAGTCAATAAGTACGTGTCCTCGTACTTAGCCAACGCTAAGTCTCGGACGTTTACTTTTGAAAAGTTCATGATATAATTCATGTAGGCAAAAGTACAGATTAAAAGCCACGTAAGAAGAACTGACCCAGTCACTCAGTTCTTCTTTTTTTTTTGAAAAAAAAGAGTGGGTAGTCAATCCACTCTGTTTGTGCTTTATTACCTAGTCGTTTTTGTCAAGCCACTTGCAAATGTAGTAGGCAACCACACTTGCTCCGACAGAAACTAAAAAAGTACAGATTAGTTCAACCACGTTCTCACCTCCTTCGCGTTGGTGAGCCTAGGCAACATTATTAATATACCATATAAACAAAAAAGTTACTTTTGGAAAAAGTAACAATAAATAAAATCGTTTGTCGGTACGAGAACCGACCGAAATAACCCCAGTTGCTACAAACTCAGTTTGTACACGGGGGTGTATTTCGCTTTCTAAAATGCTATAATCATTTTAGAAAGATCAGAAGAAATTGAAAGGAAGGTGGCGACACCATGAATAAAACAAGACCAAATAGAGTTTTTTTCCGTGTTACAGATGAGGAATTGGAGCTTTTGAACCAACGTGTTGATGAATCTGGAATGACTAGACAAGACTGGATATTATCGGTGGCGACACCATATTTGAACGGTGGTAATGTCATGAACAATGATGATTCTCTGCTATGGCGAGTTGATAAAAAGACTATGGATTTTTTAAGAAAACATATTAATGAATTCAAGATTCAAGATGACGAGGACCGAGAATTTTCGGAACAAGTACTTGATGATATTCAAATCCTTGCATTAGCACTGGATGGTCTTAGTAAGAAACGAGAGAAATAATCATGGCCACACAATATCTAAGAATTACAAAACTGCATGATGTCCGTGGCCGTATAGATTATATTTCGAATCCAGAACGACAAGAAAATCTACTGGCCTATCGTACAACGATGGACAATAAGATGTGGCTTGCGTTGGCCAATCAAAATCAGAGGTCGTTCAAGAACAATTCACGAGGTGTCAGTGCAAATGGAAAATGCATCGAGGCACGAGAAATCATCTTTCATCTGCCTCATAGATTTTCTGCCGATCCAGAACGTGTACTGAATCAAATCGTGGATGACTGGAAGAATACCTATCACACAGATTGTGCAGCTGCACTGCATTGGAATCACGACAAAACGAATCTGCATATTCATTTGATATTCTCAGAAAGAGAAAGACTGGATCGAGATAAAATCAAATACGCAACTCGAAACATGTACTATGATGCCGACTGGAAGAGATGCAATAAAGCAGATGCAGTCCACGTGATCCACAAAGGAGAACCCACTTCCCCACCCTTCGAACACGCAAAAACACGGAGTTTCAAGTCATATACGTGGCTAGAACAAGAATTAAAAGACCATTACGCCAAAATATTAGGCTTAGATCGATTCGAAAGAGACGGTCTTCATATACCTCAACAGAAGACATTCAAGTACCAGAACCGAGAAAAAGCCGAAAGAATCCGTGAAAACAACCAGATTATTCGAGAATTTAATGAAATTGTTGATTATGCATTGTCAAAACACGTCCTAGAAAGCGATTTAAAAGAGATTGTAGAGCCACTAAAAGATTCGGTTAAGCGAAATAAGAAGAATAGAACAAATGCTCTTAAAAACGCTTTAAACGAGCTTAGACGTGGTGTTAGACAACTGACAATGACACTCGAGGACATCTGGAACACAATTAAAAGCCATCATCACACATACACGATTGCTAAATACAACGCTAGGATGTGTGGCTACGAATTAGATGAACAGATGGAAAATTTAAAGAAAACAAGTATGTTCAGTTTGCATAAAGAAGACAGACAAAACAGAAAGGATATTAAGCAAAAAATCAAAGATAAAAAGTCAGAAATTGATGGTTATCAAGAAAAAGCAGATGGATCTAAAAAAGAAATCGATGCAGTTCTCGATGAATTTCCTAAAATTAAGCCGTATTATGAGCACTGTAAACAGATTATGGATGAGTATTATCACAATGGATGGTTCTTCGAACCTCCAGTATACGAATTCAAATCTGTAGAATACTCAAAAAAAATCTATGATTTGGGCGTTACAGACAAATATACAAATCATAAAATGACTGAATCCAGATTCAAATATGGCTATTCTAGACAGAATGAATTAGAAACATTGATACTGAATACAGAAAACAAAGATGTAATCGTTCAGTCAATGATTGAACTGGTTGATAAAGATCCTAACTTGATGTTAGATGACAAACTGTATGAACGAATAAAGCCAATCTATTCGGAATTCAAAATAGCGAGAATTGATTTGGAAGATGGTAATTGGCTAAGACAACTATCGTATGAAGATAAAAATGGGCAGATGCTAGATGTAGAATCATTGATGCATGTAATTAAGAGATACCAAATGAATAAATATGATGAAAAGTGCCGAAAAGAAGAAGAGCGTAAACTGAAACAAAAAGAAATTCAAAAATCTATAAATCGAGAATTGAAAACAAACAGAGGGAAAAAACACAAAGGTAGAGATATAGAACGATAGAGGGAGGTCAAACCATATGGATTTAAGATACAATGACATTTACCTTAAAGGGAAAGAAGAAGAAAGTAAAAGATGGATAATTAAAATCATATCTTATGGCTTAAAACAAAATCTTTCTTTAGAGATAATCGCATCTCTTGCCGAAATCTCTGTTGAGGAAGTTGAACAATATATTAAAGACAATCATTTGGATCAAAAATAAACAAAAAAGGGAGCGAAAGC
>NZ_QSPK01000103.1 GCF_003436425.1 Eubacterium sp. TM05-53 | reverse complement strand
TCGACTCAAATTCTACTTAGTGTATATGATTTTTTAATCCATTTTAGTTTGTGTATAAAACCCACAACACTATGTATACATTAAGTAAATTGTGTAAAAATATGTGTTAAAAAAAGAAAAGACGTCGATTGACGCCTAATCTAAATCTTCTCCATTAGATTTAATACATTTTTCATACCAGTAGAAACTATCTTTTCGATAACGATCTAATGTTCCTTTGCCCTCATCATCCATATCTACATAGATAAAGCCATAGCGTTTACGCATTTCTCCTGTACCCGCAGATACTAAGTCAATGCATCCCCAAGGTGTATACGCAATTAAATCTACACCATCCTCAATGGCTTCTTCCATAGCCTTTACGTGAGCTTTCATATAGTCAATACGATAAGGATCATGAATCTTTCCATCTTCAAATATATCAATTGCACCCAAACCATTTTCAACAACCATTAAAGGTACTTGGTAACGATCATATAATTCATTTAATGAGTAGCGAAGTCCATCTGGATCCATTCCCCATCCCCATTCAGAATATTGAATATATTCATTCTTATATCCCATAGACATGTTTCCAGCTCCATCACGCTTCGCATCCGTATGCGTTGTTTCACAGCTCGTCGCATAATAACTATAACTAAAGAAATCCACTTTTCCTTCTTTTAATACATCTTTATCTTGTTCAAAGAAACTTGGATCTAAGTTATACTTCTTCCATGATTTAAGTGCAAAACCAGGATATGCTCCACGCACTTGCACATCCCCACAATAATAGAAGCTATCTTGCATATGGTGTTGATTCGCAAGAACATCTTTTGGATCACAAGTCAATGGATAACTAATCATACCTGCAATCATACATCCCATCTTAAATTGAGGATAGTGTTCATGGGCATACTTTACTACTTTAGCACTGGCCACAAACTGATTGTGTAATTTAATGTAGCCTTGCTTTGCGATTTCATCAGGACAATTTGGAATAAAAGATACGGCCATAATTGCACTGTTGATTTCATTAAATGTCAACCAATACTTAACTAAATCTTTGTATTCTTCAAAAATTGTGTGACAATACTTTTCATATAAACCAATGGTTTCACGGTTTTGCCAGCCACCCAATTTTTCTTCCATATACAAAGGATCATCATAATGTGAAATTGTTACTAATGGTTCAATGCCATACTTATGTAACTCTTCAAATACACTACGATAAAAATCCAATCCTTCCTGGTTTGGCTTTTCATCATTGCCATGCGGATAAATTCTTGGCCAAGAAATTGACATTCTAAACATTTTAAAGCCCATTTGCGCAAATAGGGCAATATCCTCTTTATAATGATGATAAAAATCCGTACCAATGTGGTTTGGATAATAATATCCATCTAAACATGCATATTCAGCCCCTTCAGGTAAAGTACCACCAAACATACTAATTTTACCTGTTGTACCATCCGCATTTCTATATGTCACATAACGAGGTGTATCCTTCGTTGCACCCGTTGTTACGTCTGTCATAGCTGGACCTCTTCCACCTTCGTTCCAGCCACCTTCATATTGGTTGGCAGCCGTTGCACCACCCCAATAAAAATCTTTAGGAAAACTCATTTATTTACCTACTTTCTATTAAATTATGTTTGATAAAACTCTTATACAATCCATCATGCTCTACATCATCTGTAATTTCATCACAAACAGCCTTACACTTTTCTGTACCATTACCCATACATATACCTATATCTACGTGTTGTAGAAGCTCAATATCGTTATCCGAATCCCCAATCGCAATCGTAGATAAATCTTCTAATCCAATATGTTTTAATAAGATATCCGCTGCATCTGCCTTATGAATACCTTTAATGCTGATTTCTCCAGATACTTCACGAATCATAGGAATGGTATTTTTTATGATGTTGAAATGTTCATGCAAATCATTATAGATTTGGTCAAAGTTATTTAAAGTACATAAAAAGGAGATTTTATTCACTTCATAAATTTGTTGCGAACCATCCACTACGATCATTGAACTCATAAAGTCTTCAGCACTTTCTGGCATAAAATCCTTAAAAGCTTCTTGCATCCAATCATGATAAAGTGTATTGACATACATGCCGTGATTACATTCTAAGTAATAGCCAATCTTGTTTTTCTCGAAATACTGGATCAAAGCTTGAATATCATTCTCATCAAAAGTCAAATGGCGAATACATTGACCTTCATATTCAATGTATCCACCAGATGAACAAATAATTCCATCAAACCCAACATCTAATATGGATTCGAATAATTCGGCTTTACATCTTCCCGTATTCAAGAAAACATAATGACCATTCTTACGCGCATTTTGGATAGCGTAGACAGCACTTTCAGGTATCTGTTGTTTATTATCTAGTAAAGTGCCATCCACATCTACAAAAATTGCGTATTTCATTAATCTAAATCTTCTCCATTTGAAGAAATGACTTTCTTATACCAGTCAAAAGAATCTTTTTTACTACGATCCCCTTCACCAGTTCCATCATCTTGATAGTCTACATATACAAAGCCATAACGCTTGTGCATTTCACCAGTAGAAGCCGATACTAAGTCAATGCATCCCCATGGAGTGTAGCCCCATAATTCAACACCATCAATTTCAACGGCATCCTTCATAGCTTTGATGTGATCACGCAAGTAATCAATACGATATGAATCGTGAATACTTCCATCTTCTTCCACTGTATCTTGTGCTCCCAAACCATTTTCAACAACCATCAAAGGCAATTGGTAACGATCATACATGTAGTCTAAAGATAAACGAAGTCCCGTTGGATCAATTTGCCATCCCCAATCACTCGCTTTCAAGTATGGGTTTTTCACACCAAACATCATGTTTCCACCTTGATTAGCTAATACTTCAGGATCATCTGAAGCACAGTTTGACATATAGTAAGAGAAACTAATGAAGTCCACTGTACCATTCTTTAATGTTTCTTTTTCTTCCTTTGTTAAACTAAATTCAATTCCATTTCTTTCATATTCCTTTAGTTTATAAGCAGGATAATATCCACGAGCTTGTACATCACAATAGAAATAGCTTCCATTAAAGCTAGACCAAGCTTTTAAAACATCTCTAGGCGCACATGTGTGAGGATAAATCATGCCATATCCAATCATATTTCCAACTTTATTATTTGAATCAATTTCATGTAAGATTTGAACAGCTTTTGCACTCGCAATCAATTGGTGTTTAGCTGCATCCGCAATCTTTTGTGGATCACGACTAGGAACACCTGCAGCCATCCAGCCACCAAATCCTAGACAGTTAATTTCATTGAAAGTTAACCAGTATTCAACTTTACCTTTATATCTTTCACCAACAGCCTTTACATAACGACAGAAACATTCAATCGTTCTTTCATCAGACCATGATCCCCATTTATTTGTAAGTCCAACTGGTGTTTCATAGTGAGACAAAGTCACTAATGGTTTAATCCCATGTTTTAAACATTCATCAAATACATCATCATAAAATTTCAAACCTTCTTCATTTGGTTCTTCTTCATATCCCAATGGGAAAATACGCGTCCAGTTAATTGACATACGGAATGTTTTATATCCCATTTCTCCCATTAAAGCGATATCCTCTTTATAACGATGATAGAAATCTGCACCATCATGACTTGGATAATCAAATCCTTCATAACATCCAAATACAGCATCTTCTGGTGCATCTAAACCAAACATCATATCGGCATGTACAACACCATCACTTGTTTTATATGTTACCTTTCTTGGTTGTGTTCTAGAACCACGAGTACAACAGTCTGAACTGCTGACACCTTTTCCTCCTTGGTCCCATCCACCTTCATATTGGTTGGCTGCAGTTGCGCCTCCCCATAAAAAATCTTCTCTAAATGACATAAATAATCCTCTTTCTATTTTAAGAAGCCGATGCCTCTTCCTGATTTTACTTCATTCAATAAGATATGATCTGCTTCAGGAATATGACCAATACGATTTCTTTGTCCATCCACTTTCATATCTTTTAATACAATTTGTACTTCACCACGATAATGAGCCAAATTGTCATTTACGATAACTACATCCCCTCGATGATAGTATTCTTCAGCAATTTTTCTTTCTGGAATACTCTTTTTACCATAGAACATTCTTGTCCAGCGAGAACGAATCATATAGTATGGTGTTTCTCCACATTGATGATATACATTATCAAATAAGATTTCTTTTTCTAAATCTGTAACATCATCATCTAATACGACTTTAAATGGAACTCTTTCTACTTCTCCATGAGGAAGTAATTCGGCCAAGTAATCTTGTCCTTCTAATTTAGGAATATTGACATAAGCTTCCTTCATCACTTGATCGATTGCTTTAAATTCTTCTTCACTCGCAAAGGCATTTCCGAAGATGATTTCATCCACATCCCCTACCGCAATCCAGTGACGAACTTGTAATTCAGCTGGAATCCAACGATGATCCTCGACAGTTGGAAGTCCATCATGTACGGGCCATGGTCCATGAGTGTTTTCTTCATTGGTAGAAATAAAGACTGCACTTGGAATACCTAAATTAGAAAGTTCTTTATTAACTTCACGAATGCTTTCTAAGTCGGATGCCGTATAGCGTTCTGGATAGAAGTTGTGGCAAGTTGAGAAATTCTTTGGATTTGCCCCATTTTCCAAAGCCCTACGAACGGCTTGAATCATACAGCTTGATAATTCGATTGTGATATTGTAAGGGTTATTGATCAAAGTCACATCTCTTTGATCAAAATATGGAAGGTCCATACGAATGATATCGATTCCCATCTCTTTAAAGATGGAGATATCACTTTCACTAGCTCCCATTTTCGTAAAGAATGCGGTGTTGCAGTCGCCAGATACTTTCATTCCATGTTTATGTGCTAGATCACAAAAGTTTTTAAAGTAATCAAACACTTCTTCTTTTGTGCCCGGAACACTAAACATACTTGTGAAAATTTTTGTGAAGCCATAATGGCTAGCCATTGTTAAATAGTTTTCGATTTCCTCCATGGTTTCTTGTTCTGGATATAAAGAAACGCCTAAAATTGGTTTTTTGACTGGTTTTGTTTCACCTAAAAGTCCCATAATTAATTTTTCTCCTCTTTTTCTAAAAAATAACGACGCCAGCGTTTAGGCCTGACGCCGTTTTAATACTTATTATTCAGCTTCTGCTGCT
>NZ_QSPK01000102.1:402-5283 GCF_003436425.1 Eubacterium sp. TM05-53 | reverse complement strand
ATTTCCTTTAAATTAGGAACATTCTACGAATTTTTATATTTTCATGAATAGTTCAGGTTGCATAATACAATCTGCAAAACACACGATGTTAGTATTCACTTTATTGAAAATAACAGATGTTTAGCTTCAAATACATCTGTTATTGCAAGAAAAAATAGAATAATAATCGATTTATACAATATATGCTTAAACCAAAAAAATTTGACTTTAGAATATCCTCCCCTTAAGCAAATTGACTTAATGGTAAATGAAGATGATTTTGTACTTCCACTATTTGATTATTGCAATTCAAGTAACATAGTTTTATTTGATAATGATGGTAATATGTATAATTGTACAGAAGCTTGTGAAGATGAAAGATTTTTAATGAGAAATGATGAAACAGTATATTATACGAATGATCATATATGTAAATCATGTTACTTAGCACCAATTTGTGGTGGTGGTTGTCGTTGGAAACGATATCAATCTAGAATTGAAAACGATCTATCTTGCCAAAAAGAAATTATTAACCTAATAGAATTGTTTATAAAGAATTTTTTGGAGGAAAATGCATATGGAGTATAAAAAAAATATATATTTATTCTTAATCTTTGATTTTTTGACTAATTTATCACCGTTAAGTTTTATTTATGCGCTTTTTCTAAAGCAACAAAATATGTCTTTAACACAAATTGGATTTATTATTTCAGTGTATCAGATTTCAAAACTTATTTTTGAAGTTCCAAGTGGTGTTTTTTCTGATAAATATGGTAGAAAAACATGTGCTTATATTGGACAGGTTTCACTAATTGCTTTTTTGATCTCTACTCTTATTACACGTTCATATAACTCCTTTTTATTAATTTCTATCATTCGAGGAATCTCTTTTGCGTTTTTATCCGGAACTGCTGACTGTATTTTTAGTGAGTCTATTTTAAAATGTTGTCCAGATAAAATGGATTACTATATGGGCATCGATAAAATATTGTTCTATTGTAGTATCGGATTGTCCAGTATAATTGGTGGCTTTTTAGCTAGATATAGCTATGCTACTGTATTCTACTTTGATATCGCTATACAAATTATATGCTTTATTTTTATATTTATATTTAAAGAAACACGGATGTTCAATAACAATCAGATAAAAGAACCTAAGGAGTGTTTTCAATTTTTTCGTGGTTTTGATTTTTTAAATTACAAAGTTATATATTTGATTCTGTTACCTGCAATTTTAGCAATATGCTTCCTTCCTTATGAGGATTATTATTCTGTATTACTAAAGTCACATAACATTACTGAAAACGTAATTGGTTTTATGTTCAGTTGTGTAATGTTCTCACAATCGGTATTTGGAATTTGTGCTCAAAAAATTAATTCTAAACTAGGATATGACTTTAGTGTTAGAAAACTGCCTTTTATTATAGTTACTTTATTTATAATAATGTCTATTTTTCAAGGACATATATTATTATCTTGGCTACTTTATGTTTGTTGTGCAAGTTTAATGAGCATTAATAATATTTCATACAATTCATGTCTTCAAAAGAGTATAGAAGATACAAATCGTGGTACGATTCTTTCTTTACGTAGTTTATTGATTGCTGTAACAGGCATGCTTATTTCTCCATTGGTTGGACATTTTTCTGATATATATGGATTTTCTACAACATTTTTGTGTTGCGGAATCATTTGTTTAAGTTTATTATTTATAACTTCTATTTTGGCCAAAAAAATATGATTTTTCTTTAAACAAGGGATCTTTGATGATTTTTTGACCATTGCATATTTTATTGTGTTAGGCTGATTCACTCCCATTCTTTAATGGTGATAGTGCTAGATATTAAAATGCTTGTACTCAATATTTACTCACAGTGACTCCAAAATGAGTACATAATATACATAAATGATTTGGAATATAAAATAATGCAAGAAATAATTGTATAAATAACCATATAATGTATATGTTACATAGATTTAAAAGTACACAAAATTGAGTTTGAATGACAGGTTGGAAGTGACATCTCCGGGAGGCTTATATAACGGATTGACTTATGAGGAAGTCATGAATGGTCATTCGAAAATTCGTAATAAAGGCATTGGCAATATATTTAGCCAAATGGGACTCGTTGAGGCATGGGGAAGTGGAATAAAAAGAATCCTGAACGCTGCCGAAGAGTATGGACTTCCGAAACCTAGATTTCAGGAGTTCGATAATATGTTTCGTGTAGAATTATTTCGTAATTTATTTCCGATGATGAAAGAAAACAGAGACATCGGAGAAGCATCGGAGAAGTATCGGGAATAGAACAACAAATAGAACTTAACGATACGCAGAAAAAGATTATTAAACTGCTTTTGGAAGATAATCAATTATCGGCTATTAAACTGGCTGATAGAATAGGTATTGCCAGTCGAAATATAGAAAGTAATATTAAGAAATTAAAAGAGCTTGGTATTCTTATACGACATGGATCGCCGAAAAACGGTTATTGGGAAGTTACTTTGACATATTAATCTCAAAATAATGGATGTGGAAGAGTACTTAAATAGTAGCTTTTAAAGGAGAATACATGTGAAATAATTTAAACCATATTTAAATTTGCTTGTAGGTATGCATATGACGGAAAAATGGTGCGCGTGTAGCGCACCATCGGTGTATCTGTAGCGGTCAATCGGTGTATCAAATTTTTTAATTTCTTAGGGATTCACCTTTGAATTCTAATCGATATGCTTTACATAGAACTCGATCTAAACACGCGTCAGCGTATGTACAATCCTTAAATAAATCGTACCATTCTTTTACTGGGATTTGTGAAACCAACACTGTCGATTTTCTTCTTTCTCTTGAATCGAGAATTTCAAATAGATGTCTACATTTTTCAACATCTAGATTCATAAGTCCAAAATCATCTATAATCAGTAGGTCTACTTGTGCTATATTTTCCATAATACCTAAAAATTTAAGTGAATCATCCACTTGTTCATGAGCACTAAGTTCCAATAAGAGTTTGGAAGCAGAATAATATCTTACTTCTTTGAATTGTTTTAAAGCTGCAACAGCTAAGGCATTCACGTAATATGTTTTTCCTGTTCCTGTCATTCCTGTAACTACAAGATTTCTTCCTTCATCTATCCATGTACAAGTATTCAGCTTTTCGATTGTTGGTATATCCAATTGTCTATCCGGATCATAGAGTTTTTCATCAAATGCTGCTCCAGGTATTTTCAGTTTAGCTTTTTTCAAATAACGCTCAAATTTCTTGTTGTATCTTAGATTCCATTCGGCTGTGACCAACTTTTCAAAACGATCCTGAAAAGATTCTAAATCGCTGTTTGGATTTTCTAATTGAAGGCGAAGTTCTTCTGCCATGCCGGAAAATTTCATGGATTTTAATTTCTCATATAGATCCATATAGATTGTTTGTTCTTCTTTGATTTCTGTTTTATTCATAATGTGATTTACCCCTAATATTCTTATGTTCTGGAAGAGTTTCCGAACGGTTTGTTTTCTTTTCATTGATTAATTTAGTAAGCATCTTTTTAAAATCTGTATAGCTATAGATATGAGATTCTAGACAGATTTTGGCAGCTGCGTCTGAAAATGCTTTTGGATTATTTTTACACATATGAAGGATTCCATTACAGCTCTTATAAGATTGTTCTTCATAGCGGAATGTGCCAATAACCTTACAAATAAATTCATAAACATTTGGACCATAACTCTTTGCCCAACTTTTGTATGATTCTGCATTCATTTTATTTTCCAGATAATAATAACGATGACTTTCAGGCATATGTTCTTCTTTCGTTATATATTTTGGATATGGTTTATAAGCACGTTTATGAGTGCAGATCAGATGGTTCATAGAATCGCAGATAATAATATCGAAATATGAAGCTTTTAATGTAACTTCCTGTTTATAATATGTATAGGGAACAGAATAGTAATGATGATCATATTCAATGTGATAATTATTAGGAACTGTTTTGATTACATATGTATATGGCTTTAAAGATTCATGTGGTAGTGGCTTTAAAGCAGGCTTGTCATATTTATCAAACACTTCTTTTCTGTTTCCTTTTCCTTTAGAAAATTCTCGATTGTTCAACTCATCTGTGATTATGGATATTTCAGTATTCAGTTCTGAAAAGCTGGAAAAACGACGTCCTTTCAATTTTTCCAAAAGATGTGTTTCTATCCATCTGACATTATTTTCAACCGAAGATTTTGCCCGCGGCTTTAACGGAGGAGCTGGAACAATTACAGTATTATAGTAATCCTGCAAGTCTTCATAGACCTTGTTTAAAATCAATACATCTTTTGTGTTTTTGATAGAAGCAGCCTTTGTATTGTCTGGCTTCAGAATTTTAGGAACGCCACCATAGAAGTTTAAAGCTTCTATCGTACCCTGAAGAAAGTTTGGTGTCTGTTCATTTGGAAACGCCATAACGAAGCAGTAACTACTTACACCTAATGTTGTTGTAAAAAAATGAGCCGTCTGAAGTTCACCAGGCACATCAGTATATACAAGATCCAAAGTGTCTCCAACCCAGTCTATATACATAATTTCACCAGGAACTCTGTTGATTGCCATTCTAAGATTGCTTTCCAAATGATTCTCATCAAGCCATTGTTTAAAGTAATGTTTAAATTGCGTGTATTGATAGCCATCTGGATATAATTTCTTATAATCAATCCAAATAAAATACAAATTCGCCTTGGAATTTTTATCTGTAAGCTTTTTATAGACTTTCTCAAAATCCGGTAAAGGAGCTTCCTTTCTAGGATGTGCGTTTGGATAGAACATTTGTTCAACCATTTTTGGTGTCATAGAATGAAGTTGCTTAAGGGTTACATCCATTGTCTTAAACTTTTTCTTGATGTCAGTGATAGTGCTA
>NZ_QSPK01000102.1:0-392 GCF_003436425.1 Eubacterium sp. TM05-53 | reverse complement strand
CTTAAGGGTTACATCCATTGTCTTAAACTTTTTCTTGATGTCAGTGATAGTGCTATTCCCAATCGAATATCTTGTACGAATGTCGTTATAAGAGAAACCATCTTCTAACATTTCAAGAACACCAATAATTGTAGTGCTTTTCTGCATACAAAAAGACCTCCTTTCACTACAGTCAAACTATAGCATTAAGGAGGTCCTATTACACCGGTAGTACGTCATGTTGCACCGCTTCAAGCATCATTCGAAACTGGTATGACCGCTAGGGGTGCACCGAATTAGCCGTCAATTGCATAGGTATCTAGCTGCTACCAAAATGATACCAATAACAATAGTAAACCTGAACTATTCATGAAAATATAAAAATTCGTAGAATGTTCCTAATTTAAAGGAAA
>NZ_QSPK01000101.1 GCF_003436425.1 Eubacterium sp. TM05-53 | reverse complement strand
TAATAGAGTTTCCGATTTAGTTTATTTAAGCCATTTTATTTTTCATGCGTAACTACTAAAAATTATATTATTATTGTGGTAAGGAGAATTTTTATTATGAAATACGATTTTACAACTCTATTAAACCGGAAAGGACACGATGCCCTTGCCCTTGATGTTCTACCTATTAAAGGCGTAGAGGTAGACCCTGATTTTTCAACAATCCCTATGTGGGTTGCAGATATGAACTATCCTGTTTTTGAAAATATTCAAAGACAAATGATTGAAAGAATCAACGAGCCTCACTTTGGATATTTTGAAATGCCAGAAGATTACTATAAAGCCATTCAATTCTGGCAAAAAGAGACGCATGGCATAGATGTGGAAAAAGAAGCTATTGGATATGAAAATGGTGTTCTTGGTATTTTATCCAGTGCACTTGAGGCTTTTAGTGCTAGTGGCGAACCCATTTTAGTGCAGTCACCATGTTATATTGGGTTTATTCACACATTGAATAATTTGGGAAGAAAAATTATTGATAGTCCGTTAAAGAAAGAAGAGAACTGGGCTATGGATTATGAGGATATTGAAAAGAAGATCATCAAACATAATATCCATTTTGCGATTTTCTGTTCTCCACACAATCCAACGGGAAGAGTATGGAAAAAGGAAGAAATCCAAAAATTTATGGCTATCTGTAAAAAACATGATGTTTTAGTATTTAGTGATGAAATCTGGTCCGATTTAGTACGTAAAGAAAACACACATATTCCTACGCAATCCGTAAGTGAGGATGCCAAGAAAAGATCTATCGCCGCTTATGCTCCAAGTAAAACATTCAATCTTGCAGGTTTAGTTGGTTCCTACCATATTGTTTACGACAAATATCTTCGTGATCGATTAAATAAGCAAGCGTCTTTATCTCACTACAATTCACCTAACGTATTAAGTGTTCATGCTCTTATTGGTGCTTATTGTAAAGATGGACTGGATTGGGTCAATGAATTGAATGAAGTCATTGCGAATAATGTAGATTATGCGCTTGATTTTATCCACAACAATTTCAAAGATATCAAAGTCATAAAGCCAGAAGGAACATATATGTTGTATCTAGATTGCACAAAATATTTAGATACACATGATATCACTATGGATGAACTTTTAAAGAAAGGAGTTCATTATGGTGTATGTTGGCAAGATGGCCGTCCATTTATGAATCCAAATACGATTCGAATGAATTTAGCTTTACCAACAAGCTTAGTAGAAGAAGCATTTTCTCGCTTAAAGGAATTTGTATTATAAAAGAAGGAAAATTTTGATTATGAAAACTACAACAAAAAAATTAGTATCCTGCGCTTTATGCATCGCAATAGGCGTATTGCTTCCTATGACCTTTCACATGATTCCAAATGGAGGTAGTGTATTTTTACCAATGCACATTCCTGTATTGATTTGCGGATTATTTTGTGGAGCCCCATATGGTTTGGCATGCGGAATTTTTACACCCTTTCTTTCAAGTATGACAACTGGAATGCCTCCTGCAATGATTTTACCTCAAATGATGATTGAACTTGCCGTATATGGTTTAGTTACTGGTTTATGTGAAAAACACATCATTTTAAAAAACGAAATGACCAAACTATACATGAGTTTAATTATTGCGATGCTTGCAGGAAGAATCATGAATGGTTTGATCAACACATTTGTACTAAGTACACAAGGCTACACACTATCTGTATTTATGAGTGCTAGCTTTATCACTTGTCTTCCAGGCATTATTATTCAATTGATCATTGTTCCAATTTTAGTGCGTATATTAAATAAAACCGTAGCCTAGCTACGGTTTATTTCATTTCAATCAATTCGTATTCTCGATTTCCTAAACCAATCTTTTGTGCATGTTCCAAACAAGATTTCCATTCCGATTCAGGTGTGGAATTAGTGAAATGATCATGATGATCACAGAAGTTTGGATCATGTAGATGTTTATCTAATTGTGATCCTGGCATTGGCTTAGCCTTCATACATAAATCTACACAGGCTTGATCTAGGGCAAGTGGATCAAAAGATGCCAACATTCCAATATTTGGTAAAATTGGTAAATCGTTTTCGGCATGACAATCACAGTTTGGTGAAACATCCACAATCAAAGAAATATGGAAATTAGGACGTCCATCCACAACAGCTTTTGTGTATTCCGCCATACGTTTATTCAACAATTCATTCGCATTATAGTTATTAAATGAAATCGCATCAAAGTTACAGGCGCCTAAACAGCGTCCACAGCCAACACAATTTGTTTCATTGATATGCATCTTATGTGTTGTTTCATCATATTCCAATCCATTATTCGCACATTCTTTAAGACATTGTTTACAGCCACGACATCGTTTTTCATCAACATGCGGAGTACCTGAACAGTGTTGTTCTTTTTTACCGGCACGCGAACCACATCCCATACCAATATTTTTAATGGTTCCACCAAATCCAGTTGATTCATGACCTTTAAAATGTGTCAAAGAAATAAAGACATCGGCATCCATAATTGCACGACCTATTTTAGCTGTTTGACAATATTCTCCACCAACGACTGGCACTTCAATATCATCTGTTCCTTTTAGTCCATCTCCTATCAAAATTGGACATCCTACAGTAAGTGGAGTAAATCCATTTTGCCAGGCACACTCCAAGTGTTCCAAGGCATTCTTTCTTGATCCTGGATACATTGTATTACAATCGGTTAAGAATGGTTTTCCCCCTAATTCTTTTACCACATCCACAATGGCACGTGCATAATTCGGGCGTAAATACGCAATATTTCCTAATTCACCAAAATGCATTTTAATTGCGACAAACTTTCCGTCTAAATCCAAATCGGCAATTCCTGCTTTCTTAGCCAACAATTGCAGTTTTGTCGGTAGACCCTCACCTAATTTACGGGTATGAAAATCCGTATAGTATACTTTAGATTTTTCCATCGAATATCACCTCACTTTTATTTTACATTTCCACAAAAAATGATACAATGCAAAAAATGAAAAAAAGGAAGTGTGATTATGAAAGAATTATCAAAAAGAACCGAGACATTTACAGATTCTGTGATTCGTCGAATGACAAGAATCGCAAATCAATATAATGCGATCAATCTATCGCAAGGATTTCCTGATTTTGATCCACCAAAAGAAATATTGAATCGACTAGAACAAGTTGCCCATGAAGACTTTAACCAGTATGCGATTACTTGGGGTGCCCAAAACTTTAGAGATGCCTTAGCCAAGAAACAATCGAAATATATGAATCTAGATTTAGATTCCAACAAAAACATCGTTGTCACTTGTGGAAGTACCGAAGCCATGATGGCAGCCATGATGAGTGTTTGTGATCCAAACGATAAAGTGATTGTCTTCTCCCCATTCTATGAAAACTATGGTGCAGATACCATTCTTTGTGGTGCAGATCCAATCTACGTCCCTTTACATCCACCTGTATTCAACTTTGATAAAGAAGAATTTGAGAATGCGTTTCAACAAAATCCAAAAGCTTTGATTTTATACAATCCAAGCAATCCTTGTGGAAAAGTCTTCTCAAAAGAAGAATTGGAATATATCGCAAGTCTTGCCGTAAAATATGATACATATGTGATTACAGATGAAGTATATGAACACATTGTATATGCTCCATACAAACATACATATTTTGCCTCTTTACCAGGTATGTTTGAAAGAACCATTTCTTGTAGTTCCCTATCTAAAACGTATTCCATTACAGGATGGCGTTTAGGCTATTGTATTGCCCCAGAAAATATCATCGAACAAATCAAAAAAGTGCATGACTTTTTAACGGTTGGTGCGGCTGCGCCTCTTCAAGAAGCTGCCGTTGTCGGTCTTGAATTTAAGGATGCTTATTATGATGAACTTCAAAAGCTATATACACACAAGAAAGATTTATTCATCAATGGTTTAAAAGAATTAAATATTCCACATACCGAACCGCAAGGAGCTTATTATGTCATGGTCGATATCAGTGAGTTTGGTTACGATTCAGATTTAGATTTCTGTGTGGATCTCATTAAAAACGTCGGGGTAGCTGCCGTTCCTGGATCTAGTTTCTTCAAAGAGAAAGAAAATCGCTATATTCGTTTCCACTTTGCGAAAAAAGATGAAACTCTACTAGCTGCATTAGATCGATTAAAAGATATGCGTACAAAAATGCCTTATAAGAAAACCGTTGGGTAATAAATCCAACGGTTTTGTCTTTTATCACTATTATTCACGAATTTGAAAAATGTTCAAAGCACATATTTAACGAAATTTAAAAATGTTAATAAAGATACTATCTCTAATTGGATCTTACTCACTTCAAAAGCTTCCTTATCTCCTTTTCATTCTGCTTTGTAAAGTCAGAAAGTTCATAAGAACGTATACGCTCCTTCACTATATTTGGAATGACAAATTCATTTTTTACAAGTGTTGCCAGTCGCTTGATTACAGTCTTATTTGTAACCTTAAGTTCTTTGCCAACTTCAATTGGAGTGAACTCTCTTTTATAATTTTTCATTAGCAACAAGAGTAATTCTTTCTCTTTACCTTTTAGGTACGAAATGCTTCCTTCCAATTCTTTGCCACTTGAACTTTTTGATAATTCGCAAACCTTATTTGAATATAGCAGTACCATACGAAGAAAATAATTGATCCAAATCTCTGCATGAGGGGGATTATCTCGTCCTGAATAATACAGTGCAGGCAGTCCCATCTGGATCGATTCATAGTATTCATCAATATCATATGCAAAATACTCTTCTAATGAACCAATTCCGTTAAAACCATATCCATTGATATCTAAAATATATCCCGAAAGCAATCTTGCTGTTCGTCCATTTCCATCTTCAAACGGATGAATAGTTACAAGCTGATAATGAACTATAGCTGCGATTATGAGCGGATGATCATCTGTCGTATTCACATATTCTACCAATTCATCCAGCAAATTCGGTATTTCCATGTATTCTGGAGGAATATAATCAGGGCTCCCAGTTTGTGAATCATATACCGCAAATAATACTCCGGGAGGCATAGGTCCTCGAAGTCCTATTTTTTCTTTTGAGGCTCCCTTTTCAACAAACTTCTGTACATCCAATATCAATTTTTTGGAAAACTTCTCCTTCTTTGCGGCCTGCTCTTCTAGATAATTCAGTGCCAAAAAATAATTACGAACCTCTTGCTCCGGTTTAAGATAGTGTTTTTGTTCATCACTATCTATAACTTCGTCTACCTGCTTTTCTGATAAAGGATTCCCCTCAATTTTAGTAGAGGCATAGGAACTTTTCTTCTTTGAATTTTTTCGTAACTTACTTACTACAGCAACGGGCAATGAAACCTCTGATACTTTATACCTGTTCAAATCTATCTTCGTAATATAATTTAATATCTCATTTGACAATGTAGCTTTAATCATAAAAATTCGTCCTCCTGATACATATATTATATCAAGAAATCACTAATTTTTTCCATTAAAAGTTCACTATTTTTCCGCTATTTTCCACTATTTTTTCCTTTATTTACTATCGTAAAAAAAG
>NZ_QSPK01000100.1:1967-5710 GCF_003436425.1 Eubacterium sp. TM05-53 | reverse complement strand
GCGCCCTTTTGTACTTCTAACTTCTTCATTTTTATAAATTTTATTTTCAGATTAATCCCCTAATATCCATTACTCTATCAAACTCTCAATCCTATTTCAATCCATTAAAAACTATGGTTATATTCCCATTAAATAAAAGTAAACTAATTTGACTATATAGTAACATAAATTACGTTTAAGTTATATGTATGCGTTTACAATCAATTAAAAAGTACAAATTGTACTAAAAAGTGCAACTAAAAAAGGTACATAAAGTACCTTAATTGCTTCTACACTTTTACGACTATGAATATTCTTAGATACACTACGAATATTTAAAATCGGAGCCAAGAAAATGATAATTGGATAGATTTCCAAACGACCAATCAACATCGCAAAAGATAAGACAATCTTAGAAAAATCCAAGAACATGGAAAAGTTTCCCGTTGGACTACAAAGACCATATCCTGGACCTACATTGCCAATACAAGTCGTAACGGATGTAACTGTTGTCTCAAAATCAAAATTATTAAATGAAACCAAGAACAACAAGATACCGACAATACTAATGAAACTACAGAAATAAGCCATGATCTGATGGATCACCTCTGTATCCACTACCTTACCATCTATTGTGATAGCTTCTACTTTTTGTGGATGCAGTAACTTTTGAATATCCAATTTGATCTTCTTCACAATAATCAAAAGACGACTGACCTTAAAACCACCACCCGTCGAACCAGCACTCGCACCACAGACTGTTAACAAGAAGAGAATCATCTTACTAAGTTGTGGCCAGACACTATAATCACAACTCGAATATCCCGTTGTCGTTATAATTGAACCCACTTGAAAACTTGCCAAACGAATGGCTTTGAATACATCAAAATTATACATGGATACAATATTCAATGTGATACAAGAAATATGTTCAATCTTCTTGCATTTTCAATTCATAGTGATATATTAGGCTATACTGGATAATCAAATTACCCTTTTACCGCTTATCCAGCGTTTCTATTACTTGAGCTGATTTACCCGATCAGCTCTTCTCTTCGTTTTAACAATCGAGTATAATGCCCTTAGAAAGGTGCATGATTATATTTTTAAATTGCACTACCTTACCCGCGTCTTTCTATAGACGCTTTTTTTGAAGGAGGGTTATCATGAATCCACAAATGCTTGAAGCTTTATGTACAGATTTTACGGCCATATATCAATGCGACCTTATCCAAGATACTATCGATATCGTCCGCTTTGACAAAGGAACCCATACCGATATGGCCATACAAACCATGGATCCCTATACACTTCACTCCTTTCATAAAATGATTCAATATTTTGAAAATCTTTATATTCAAGATTCCGCACAAGAAAGCTTATGGAAAGAATTTGAACCCCATGCATTAATGGAAAAACTAAAAGACAACCCCATCTATTGCTACCATTGTCGTTTAAAACCAAATCAAAATGGCAATGAGTACCATTCTTTTCGAGCCATTAAAACCAACGCATCCACATCCAGCTTTGAAGTTGTGATTGGTGTCAAAGTCATGGATGATCTCATGGAAAAACAATATAAGAATGAAAAGCGCCTTCAACAACTCCTTGAAGAAAAGAAACATCAAAAAGAAGAATTAGAAATTGCCTATAAACAAGCTTCTGAAGAAGACTCCATATTATTGGCATTATGCAATGACTATAGCGTTGTCTATGTATGCGATTTAGAAAAAGACGATTTAAAAGTCATCAAAGATACCAACCCACATATCGCATCCGGTTCTGAATTTAAATATTCAACAACCCTAGATATATATAGTAAGATACAAGCAATTTATAAAGGCAATGAATCCTATGTTGAAAAGTTAGAGCGAACCAATCTAATACAAGCCATGAAAGATAGGGATGAACTTTCTTTACAATTTTGTATCAATAAAGACCAAGCCAATCCATCCTATATGGAAACGCGTGTTGTGAAAATCAAATCCGATACTGGCTTTAAAATCATTCTAGGCTCACGTCATATTGATGATATTGTCAAAGAACGTGAAGAACAAAACAAGCAATTGAATGAAGCCCTAAAAAAAGAGCGCACATATAACGAAATCATTCATGCGATTGGTTCAATTTATAAAAGTATCACCACCATTGATCTAAAGAAACAAACCTATACGGTACTATCCTACAATAGTTCAGACAAGAAAATTACAGAAACCGATTTTAAAGGAAGTATGAACCAATTAAAGCAATACTTTTTAGATAAAAACAGCACATCCCCTTTTGTCGATGAAGTCTTAGAATTTATTGATCTAGGCACAATCCCTGAGCGTATGAAAGGCAAAAACATTCTTACTCTAGAAATGAAAGGCCAAGATGGAAAATGGCATGCCTGCTTCATCATCCCACAAACCTATGACAAGAATCATAATTTGACTAATGTATTGATGACTCTATCTGATATTGATGATTTCAAGAAAAGAGAGCTAGAAGCCAAAGAAAAACTAAAAGAAGCCGCCATTGAAGCTAAGCAAGCAAATCTTGCCAAGACAAACTTCTTACGAAGAATCTCCCACGACATACGTACACCATTAAATGGCATCGTAGGTATGATCAACCTATCTGAAAGATATTCAAATGACACAGATAAGCTCTATGAATGTAAAGAAAAAGTATTGACTTCACTCGACTATTTGTTGTCTTTGATCAATGATATTCTAGATACGAATAAAGTAGAATCCGGTACACTTGTTTTAGAAAACAAACCATTCAACCTAATTGATATTATAAATAAAATTATTGCGATTGTTGAAACAAACTGCGAACAACACAACCTTCAATTCTACGGCGGAAAAGATATGAGCAAGATCATCCATCGCAATTTTGTGGGTAGTGGTGAATATTTAAACCGCCTATTGATGAATATCGCAAGCAACGCCATTAAATACAACCGTGAAGGTGGTTCTGTTACATTATATTGCACCGAATTATCGAGTGATGATACACATGCCCTATATGAATTTGTATGTAAAGATACAGGTCTTGGTATGAGTGAAGAATTCCAAAAACACGCCTTTGAACCATTTACCTGTGAAGGTAAACCAACCACAACCGGATATAATGGTACAGGATTAGGTTTATCCATTGTCAAAGACATTGTAGAAATGATGCATGGTACGATTCAAATGGAAAGTAAAGAAAATGTGGGTACAACCTTTAAGATACTTCTTCCTTTACAGATAGATCCAAACCCACAAATCATAAAACCCATTCAAACTAAGCCATTAAATCTTACAAACAAGAAAAGACTTTTTCAGCGAAAAAGTCACACGCCTAAATGACGTGCCCGGTTCGTTTCCAGTCGTCCGGTAACATTTCAACATCCACTCCATCTTTCTGAATCATTCGGTATCCCGATCCATTCAGTCTTTATCGATGGAGTTTTTATTGTATGCTTTATTTATAAACACTTCAGAATTTCATCCATGATCTATGTACCTATCATCCAGTAAGATATCATAAATTTCTGGTTCTGATTATTTATCTTATTTAATCCACAAATCCCATGCCTCTTCGATTGATGACATAGGCTGCACAATAATGTACACTCAGTCCTTTGATCTTTGTATACTTTTCTTTTCCAATCTTACTCGTATTCTTTGGATCTACTTTGATTACATCCACTTCATTCATCAAACATTTTCTTTCTACTTTTTCTAGTATCTTTTTATACGCAAAACTCGATAATGTTTTATTTTGTTTTTTAG
>NZ_QSPK01000100.1:0-1957 GCF_003436425.1 Eubacterium sp. TM05-53 | reverse complement strand
ATCTTATTTAATCCACAAATCCCATGCCTCTTCGATTGATCACATAGGCTGCACAATAATGTACACTCAGTCCTTTGATCTTTGTATACTTTTCTTTTCCAATCTTACTCGTATTCTTTGGATCTACTTTGATTACATCCACTTCATTCATCAAACATTTTCTTTCTACTTTTTCTAGTATCTTTTTATACGCAAAACTCGATAATGTTTTATTTTGTTTTTTAGGGCGATAGAGCATTCTAGTTTTCAACTGCTTGAAATTCAAGTCTTCAACTACAAGACTCTTCTTCTTGGATTTACATTGTTCCATGATTTCAATGGCCAGCTGATACAGTTCCTCATTTCGTTTATTTTTAGTATTCTCTTTATGGATTGGATACTTCTTGATCAATACGATATTTCCATCCATGTTGGTTTCACATAGTGCTATATGGTCCACATTGATATCGATTCCTATTGCTCCATACAATGTATCTGTCTTTGGAAGATTCATATGTTTTTCAAATATAGCTTTCACAATAAAGTATTCACCATAATCCATCAACTCATAGGCTACTGCCTTATCTGGGGAATTGTGTTTTTCATTGACTCTTGCGTACAGTTCATCCTTGTACTTATGAAACTGTACCTTGAATACAATGTCTTTCTGCGTGCTTCGATAGGTCAACATATCATTATCAACATTTAATTTAAACAAGTTATTTGAATACTTGCCCTGTCTTCTTCCTGGAATCAACATTCTTCTGGCCCTTTTAAAACGATAGGTTTCTAAATCACCATTTTTCAAATTCTTTTTACCGCCAAAACATACAGAAGGCATCTTTCTTTTAAGTTTAAACACATTTCGATTTCTTCTGAATTTCAGATTACGAATGATGCTCTTCAATCTTTTGATATTTGGATCCAATACCTGCACCTCATAAAGATAGTCTTCTTCTGTATATTTCTTTTTCTTGGATCTGTTGATCAATTTCTCTTTTTCCATTAAAGCCTTCTTCAATTGCTTCTCGTTCTTTTTGATTTTCTTGTCTATCTTTTTAAGACGAGTCTTGATCATATCTTGATTTTCTTTTTCAAGACATTTAAGACTTTTCACCAAGGCCTTGGCCTCATTAATGGCAGACAAAGGAAAATAATCACTTGTACCATAGAAGGATTTGATCATTCTTTGATCTGTTTCTGAATAGGTAACATCTTTATAGGCGCGATCAAAACATATTTTGAATGCCTTATGAAGCATGCAGTTATACAATTCAAGATCCTTTTTAATGATAGATTCTGCATCTGGTTCCAGATCTTTATAATAGATTCTTTGCGACATTGAAAAGACCTTCATAAGACAAGTCCTCCTGTTCTATCCGTCTCTATTATACTATATTCAAAACAGGTTTAATAGATAGATTTGAGACTTTATAATTTATTTTATTTGTGTCATTATATCATCAATATGTATATGTGATATATTACTGTATTCTCACATGTTCACATTAAATTCACATATAATTAATTTATGGACAATACTTATTATTCAAATATTCCAGTTGAAACTCTATCATTATTAGATTGTGATGTTCGAAATTTCGATTTCAATCACCCTATCAAAAATATCTTCTTCGATAATATTGACTATATTCGAAAACTAGATGCTTCTGGTAAAGCTCGTCCTTGTATTTTAGACAATGTAGAACGTTCTCTTCTTTGCCATACATGCTATCTTGGTTTTGATCAGTTTGAATGTACGGATTGTGACAACTGGAATATTATTCCACATTCTTGTCATTCTAGATTTTGTAATGCATGTGGTGTTAAATATGCCAAACAGCTTGCAGCCAAGGCTACCTCTTTTTGTCTTGACTGCCCTCATAGACACATTGTATTTACTATTCCCGAAGAACTTAGAAACTGGTTCAGACAGGATCGTACTCGACTCAATCTATTGTTTGTTGCTTCTAGAAAC
>NZ_QSPK01000010.1:49143-49877 GCF_003436425.1 Eubacterium sp. TM05-53 | reverse complement strand
TGTTGATTGCCAAATTAATTGCTAACACAGTATTCAAATTAAATTGTACACATAATTAGGTATCTTCAAATTATTTATACATTCATATTCAAACTAAATGTGAAACTGAATCATAATAAAAATGGATACTCAATTTAGAATATCCATCTGGTGTTGATATAAATACTTCAAGGCGTATGAAATTGAACAGGCGCTCTTTTCACATGGTAATTTCTTATAGATTTTTTGACTATTTTTTTGTGGTTCGTGCAAATTATCAAGTTCAACTTGCAGTGAGTTCACAAAATATGATTCATCTTCACATTCCATGAATTCATTTATTTCAATTCCTAACAGCCATTTCAGATTGTCTTTTACTAAATGGCATAGATACGTATGTTCTAGGTTACCACTATCTTCAACAGTTACTTTAAAATCAACACTGCCTTCAAAATGCACTTCTTTTAATTCGGCAATTTCACTTTTTCTTGATGCAGATCCTATCTCATATACGATCATTTGGTTTGTTTCTAATATCATTCTATTGACCTCTAACTCAATTCATTGTCGTTTACGGCATCCATTACAGTTTCCATACTGATGATCATCTCCTGCTTCTGCTCACCAATCAATAAACTTTTATTACAGATTTGATTGATCATTCGAGGAATACCATTCGATGCGTTGATAATTGCGTTCAGTGCATTATTATCGAACACTTCCTGATGACATCCCACACCATCTAATTTTTCTTT
>NZ_QSPK01000010.1:46838-49133 GCF_003436425.1 Eubacterium sp. TM05-53 | reverse complement strand
ATTGCGTTCAGTGCATTATTATCGAACACTTCCTGATGACATCCCACACCATCTAATTTTTCTTTTATATAACGTTTTGCCTCTTCTTCATTAAGATTTTCTAAATTGTGTGACATGATTATACGCTGCCTTAAGGGTTCATGACTTGATAAGCGCAACTGATTGTTTAACTGTGGCAATCCAACCAGTAATACGACTGCATAATCTTTTGAATCCATTTCAAAATTGAACAGTATTTTTAAATCATTCAAGATCCCACTTTTCATATAATTGGCTTCATCGAATATAAATACAGGTGTAATCCTTTTTTCGCGTTTGTATTTTTCTATAATTGCCTGAATCGCTCGAAAGTTGTCGACTTTTTTATAGTATGGTTCGATTCCAAGATTCAATGCCATTTGTCTGTAGAATTCTATGACAGTAACTGTAGACAACGATATATAAACCACTTTATATGCTGCAGGATTTAACTCATTTGCCCATTGCCTTACACTTGTTGTCTTGCCTCGACCTGCGCCTCCTGTCAATACGCCGAACCCTTTTGTCTGTAGAAGATAATTCAACCTGAATTTCACTTCTTTATATTCATTTGTTTCTACTAAAACATCTTTTCCGTTTTTTATAAACGGATTGATTTCCAATCCATATCTTCCTGTATAATTCATTATTGTCCTCCAAGTTCGCTAAGTTTCAGTTTATGTCGATGCATCGTTGCGTTTTTATTTTTGTCCAACAATTGAATAGGTTCCAACTCTTTTGAAATAGAATCTACCACATATACTTTTTTTAAATCTGGGGAATAACGAATCAAAAGCTTCTGTCCCTGATATTTGTAGTTTACTTCATATTCCTTTTCATCAATTACGATCACACTGTCATTAGATACTTTGCGCTCGATTTCAAGTAAAAAACTGCGTTCAACCTCCTGATCAGACATTCTAATAATCAATGTACTTTCTGAAAAGAAACGTTCCATCGGTGATTTTCCATTCAATGATGAATGAATGCGTTGATTATATTCCTGTACATAGGCAAACAATGATTTTCTTAATTCTTCAATATCTTTAAAATCATTCATACAAAGCTGTGACATCCACTGATCTTTCAATGTTCGAAACCAGCGCTCAATTTTCGCCTTTCCAGTTGGAGTTCGAGCAGGATTATAATGAATGATGGTTCCAATTCGTGCTGCCAGAAGGTTCATCTGACTGCTTCTGTAGTTGGCTCCATTATCAAAATTGAATTTTTTGGGTTTTCCATATTTAATGACCGCTCCACGAATCACACTCATCAGATTCACAAAATTGTCATTAAAGAATATATCGATTCCGACAATCATACGACTTGCATCATCTATCAGTGCAATAATATAAGTCTTCTGTTTCTTTCCATCTACTTTTAGATAAGGGCCAACACTTGAATCTCCACACCATACCTCATTTATATGTTCACATTCGTATCGCCTCATATCTTTTATAGGTGTGAATCCTTTTGAATCCCTATATTTTTGCACAAATCGATTTACCGTAGATAAAGAAACATCTTTTTCTACGATTGTATTGGTGTCAAGAAGTCTCTGATATACTATCGTAGCTGGAAGTTTTGGATATTCTGACAATATATAAATAATTTGATTTTGAACATCCCCATCCAGCTTGCGATATTGATTACGATCATTTCTTGGCTTTGGGATCAATCCATCAAATCCGAATTCTAAGTACCGGTCATACCATCTTCTTACTGTATGAGGATGCACCCCGGCCTTTGAACCTGCATCTCGAAAGAAATCACTTTTTGATTTGTATGCATCTATATTTTCTGATACGAGTGGTGCAATAGATCCATACCTTTTTAAAGCTATTTCCTGTGCTTTTTTATGATCCATTAAAAATTTTCCTCCTTACATGGACATAATATACAAGGAAAGAGCACATTTCCTCACACCTTATGTGGAAAGGGCCAAAAAAATATTTCTGGTACATTTAATCTGCATAAACTGCAATGAAAAATTTTTAAAACAGCTCTTAAATAGATCAAGATTCAGCTCCAAGCTTTCAGACATCAGCCGCTCTTTCCAGTACTTTCGAAACTGGGAACGAATATAATAGAATGAATATTCATCTATATCTTGATTCCATTCAATCCAATTCATGAATGTATTAAGAAAGTCTGATTGGAGAACTTTTAGATGAATTTCCAAAGCATATTGAGAATAAGGGACAATAAAATATAAAAGTACAGCATGAGTAGATTTACAACTCATACATTTAACACGAAGAATACGTAAAGTAACTG
>NZ_QSPK01000010.1:349-46826 GCF_003436425.1 Eubacterium sp. TM05-53 | reverse complement strand
ATAAAATATAAAAGTACAGCATGAGTAGATTTACAACTCATACATTTAACACGAAGAATACGTAAAGTAACTGAATGTCTTCTGTATTTGACTTTACGAGTATAATAGCCGTGTTTTTGAAAATCATGATGTTTACATTTAGGACATGTTAAGGAATACAAGTTTAAAGTCTCCGTAAATTTTTTATACGATTCAGCATCTACCTGGTTGACGTTAGCTTTATAAACAGTTATCATAATCTTGTTCGTAAGAGCGGAGAGTAAAAAGAACTCATTGGCGTGCGTTGGTTTTACTCTCTTTTCTTTTTCTCACTTTCTATAGAAAATATTATAAAAGTCATAACACATAATTTGAATAGATTTTATTCAAACTTGTGCTATGACTTTTTCATTTAATGTGATTAGATTATTGGCTTTCATATTCAATTAATTTGGCAATCAACAGTTTAAATATTTTGAAGTTCTTGTCATAAGTGTAGTCTCTCTTTCGTTTACACTTATACAATAAATCTTAAATAGACATCATTAATGTCAGTTATATTAACAAGTCACCAATGTATCTGTTAAGCCAATAATATTTTCTGGCTTAATGTCACGATGGATAATAGGTGGATTTAACTTATGTAATGTATCTAAACATTCACATAGTTGATGCATAATATTTCTTACATCTTCTTTTGAAAGAATTTGTTGATCCAATGTTTTTCCATTAATATATTCTTCAATCAAAGTTAAATGGTTGTCACTTTCTTGGATCACAAAAATCTTAGGTAAATATGGATTCTTTATTTTTTGAAGTGTTTGATAAAGAGTCTTATCATAATAATTTAATTCTTTTTGGATATATTTAGTGTGTGTTGTTTCGTGTTCTACTAATGAAATAATTCTATCTTGATCTTGTTTAATTATTTGTAAAGTCTTCATAAATTGCTCTTTCTTGTGTATATTATAAGTATTATGGCAGAGACAAATCAATTATTAAAAACAATTCAAGAAACAAAGAGTGATGGATTAAATACTTTAATGGAAAGTCTAGATAATTTAACTTTTTCAGAGTATTTAAATCACATCCTTGATGCTAAGCATATGTCTAAGGCACAAGTATTATTGAAGACAACGATTCAAAGAAATTATGGATATCAAATCTTTGATGGTTCAAAGGTTCCCAATAAAGATAAGGTGATTCAGTTAAGTTTAGGATTCGGTTTAGATTTGCGTGTGACAAATAACTTATTGTCTTTATCGAACAACGGAATGCTGTATCCAAAGGTAAAAAGAGATGCATTATTGATTTATTGTATTGAGAATCATAAGAGTGTATATGAAACCAATGAGTGTTTGATGGAGTATCAGTTAGAGTTGTTGGATTAAAAAAGAAATGATTTCTCATTTCTTGTAGCTAAGTAGTGGATTTAATTGTTTAACGAGAATACTGTTTTGTTCAAATTCTTCAATCTGTTCGGCAGGCACTCGAGTATCCGTGATAAGATATGCGAATGAATCTGGCTTTGCGACTACGAATTGATGTACATAATTAATTTTTGTCGCATCCGCAAGAATGAATGCTTCTCCACTGCATCTAGAAATCATAGCTTCATTGATAGTTACTTCAGATAAAATGGCAGTGCTCATGCCTACTTCGCTATCAAAACCGTTACATCCTAAGAAAGCTTTATTGGCTTTGACTCTTTGTAGATTATTTAAGGCAAAGTCACCGGTCATACTTTCTTTTGGAAAGCGAAGCTCGCCACCAGTCATAACAATTTGTACATTGGGGTCATGATCACAAAAAATAGCTTTTCCGTTATTTGTGATGATTGTGACTCTTTTTCCTACGATGTATTTGATAATTAGTAATGCAGTTGAACTTGTATTGATAAAAATTGTATCTCCATCTTCTACAAATGTAGCTGCATATTTGGCAATCGCATGTTTATAAGCTTCATTTGGATCTACGTCATTTTCAACAAAATTTTGAACAAGTTTTGCCCCACCATAAAAACGTTCAACAGCTCCCATATCTTCCCAATATTGTAAATCTCTACGAATTGTTAATGGGGTTACATTCAATTCTGAAGCAAGATCATCCACGTTTACAGTACCCTTGACTTGTATTTCTTGCATAATTTTTTTTCGTCGTGTATCTACGACTTCTTTTGTCATTTTCATAAAATCTCTCCCTTTTTACATGTGTTGCTTAACCCTTTTAATGTTATTATTTTATTTTTATAATTCTCACTGAGACTCTTTTCTTTTATTTTATTACATAACATCGCAAATTGATAATAATATTGTGCTTTTTCTCTTGGGTTCATATTTTCCGTGTTTACGGATTTGAATACATTTAGACTTTGTTTATAATCTTTTCTTGATACTAAATATATGGCATCCATAAATTCCCAGTTAAATAATGGAGAAACTTTTGCCCCTTTAACTTTTGTATTACGCATTCTTTCTAATTTATTATATTCTTGTTTTGCACATTCTAAATCATTCAACATAAATGAACAATAGAATTTTGTATAATGATAGATCAATAATTGATCGACTGTGCTATGGAAAAATTTTGCGTTTTCTTCAATATGTTCTAAACACTTTTTATATTCCATTTGATCTATATAATATAAAGTATCAAATATTTTCTTATCATTATTATAGGCGTGAAATACGTCTTTTTTTAATAATGTATCAAATTCATTGTTAGCTTTTTCTGGATCTAAATCAAACGCAATTGCTTTGATGGCATTCCTATATAAATGTTTTAAGTATTCGGAATATAGTGCAATACTTAAGATAATAATTAATAGAATAATAAATAGTATTTTAGTAGATATAAATTCAGTTTGACAAATTTTATAAATACTATAACCTGCAAATAGAATATAAAATGCGTAAGATATGATTTGTTGTGCATTTTGGGAAAAGGACATTTTTTCTAATGATTTCATAGTTTACCTTCTTTCTTTAAGCTCATTGTATTTAAAAAGAACGCAAAAGTCAATTAAATAATTCATTAAAACGAACATAATAAAATGTGTAAACGATTAAATAATCGTAAAAATAATAAAACGAACATAAAATGCGATTGTTTTTATACTTTTAATGAACTATGATTTGAGTGTCAAAAAACCATGGTGAAAAACAGAAAGAGGAAAACAAAATGTCAAAAGTAGATGAAATTACAAGAGATTCTTGGATCATGTCAACCTTCCCAGAATGGGGTACTTGGTTGAATGAAGAAATTGAAAATGAAGAAGTTAAACCTGGCACTGTCGCAATGTGGTGGCTAGGATGTACTGGTATTTGGTTTAAAACACCTGGAGGTGCAAACATTACAATTGACTTATGGGCAGGTAATGGTAAACGTACTCATGGGGATGGAAAAATGAAAGTTGGTCATCAAATGGCTAATATGTGTGGATGTAGAAATATGCAGCCAAACTTAAGAGCTGTGCCATTTGTGATTGATCCATTCGCAATTAAGCAAGTAGATGCAGTATTAGCAACACATTATCACCAAGACCACATGTCTGCGGAATATGCAAGTCACGTATTAAAGTCAGGAATGACTACAGTGGATGAAAATGGAAATGAAATTCCAGTACCATTCATTGGTCCAAAAAAATCTGTTGAATTGTGGCAAAAATGGGGTGTTCCTGCTGATCGTTGCATCACAGTAAAACCTGGAGATACAATTAAAATTAAGGATATTGAAATTGTTGCCTTAGATTCATTTGATCGTACTTGTATTACTACAACAGATTCACAAGGAGCAGATCGTGAAGATCTTCGTGGAAAGTGTCCAACAGACATGGATGATAAAGCTGTAAACTACTTGGTAAAAACACCAGGAGGAAATATTTATCACTCAGGTGATTCTCACTATTCAATCTATTATGCAAAACACGGAAAAGATTATGATATTGATGTTGCGTTTGGATCATATGGAGAAAATCCAGTAGGAATGCAAGATAAAATGACGAGTGTTGATATCTTACGTATGGCTGAAGCTTTAAGAACAGATGTAGTGATTCCTATTCACTATGATGTTTGGACTAATTTTAAAGCAGACCCAAAAGAAATCGAATTGTTATATAATTATAAGAAAGATGTATTAGATTACAAATTCCATCCATTCATTTGGGATGTAGGTGGTAAATATGTATATCCAACAGACAAGGCAAAACGTCAATATCACTATCGTAGAGGATTTGAGGATTGTTTTGAAGAGGAACCAAACGTTCCATATCGATCAGTTTTATAAGAAAGGGTAATGAATATGTTGAAAGAAATTGTTGAAAAAGGACACTATTGTTTTGTTGAGAAAGTTGATTCATGGCAAGATGCCATTCGACAAAGCTATGCACCTTTATTAAAGGATAATACAGTAGAAAATGAATATGTGGAAGCTGTTATTGAATGTGTGAATAAATATGGACCATACATTGTGATTGTTCCAGGTATTGCGATGCCACACTCAACAGAAGGAGCAGTAGGATGTAATGGAACAGCTATTTCATTTATGAAGGTGGAAGAAGAAGTTGATTTTGATCCAGAAGATCCAGATAAAAAGGCAAAATTGTTCTTCTCTTTAGCAGCAATTGATCATGATCAGCATATTCAAAATATACAATCATTAATGGATACTTTGATGAATGAGGATACCGTTGATGCATTGATGAGTGCAAAGACAAAAGAAGATTTAGAAAAAATTGCAAATCAATATGAATAATATATGAGGAGAGTAAAATGAATATAATAATGGCAGTATGGGACTTTTTTGCGACAAACATTTTGACGCAGCCCGCTTATTTTATCGGTTTGATCGTATTTATTGGTTACATCTTATTGAAAAAACCAATTTACGATGCTTTTGCAGGATTTATTAAAGCTACAGTTGGATATATGATCTTAAGTGTAGGTTCATCTGGCTTGGTTGGTAACTTTAGACCCATCTTAGTTGGATTGAAAGATCGTTTCAATTTACATGCGATGGTTATTGATCCTTATTTTGGACAAAATGCCGTTACAGAAGGTTTACAGGAACAATTTGGAAGAACTTTCTCACAAGTCATGATCTTATTGTTGATCGCATTTATTATGAACTTAATTTTAGTTCGATTAAAAAAATGGACAAAGATGCGTGCTGTATTCACAACAGGTCACGTACAGATGCAACAAGCATCAACAGCATTCTGGTTGATTCTATTCTGCTTCCCTAAATTAGGAAGTACACCAATTCTAATTGTTATGGGATTAATTTTAGGATTATATTGGGCTGTTGGTTCCAATTTAACAGTAGAAATTACGCAGGAATTAACTGAAGGTGGAGGCTTTGCGATTGCCCACCAACAAATGTTTGGTATCGCATTATTTGGTAGTATTGCTAAAAAGATGAAGGGTGAAAATTCAAAACGTTTGGATGATTTAAAATTCCCTGGATTCTTATCTATCTTTAATGAAAATATGGTCGCAACATCTATATTGATGTTCTTATTCTTCGGTGCTATTTTAATGGTATTAGGAAAGGATTATTTAGTTGAAGCTGGATTTATCGCAGAAACACAAAACTTCTTCTTCTATGCAATGACAACAGCATTTAACTTTGCGGTATATCTAGCTATTTTACAATTAGGCGTTCGTACCTTCGTTACAGAACTTACAAATTCATTCCAAGGTATTTCTAATTCATTCTTGCCTGGAGCTGTTCCTGGTATTGATTGTGCCGCTGTATTTGGATTTGGTAGTGCAAACGCTGTAACAGTAGGATTCTTAATGGGTGCTTTAGGACAGTTCTTAGCTATTGGTGCTTTATTATTGATGCATTCACCAACATTGGTTATCGCAGGATTCGTTCCAGTATTCTTCGATAATGCCGTAATTGCAGTATATGCCGATAATCGTGGTGGTATCAAAGCGGCAATGCTTCTTCCATTTATCTCTGGTTTAATTCAAGTATTCGGATCTGCTTTAATTGCTGGCTGGGTAGGATTAAGTCAATATGGAGGATATCTAGGAATGTTTGACTGGGCAACAGTATGGCCAATCTTTACAGTAATCATGAAATATGCAGGATACGTAGGTGTAGGAATCGTAGTATTGATTTTATTAGCAATTCCACAATTGCAATATCGTAAACACCCAGATACATATTTCTTAATTACAGAAGATTATGATGCATATTTAGAAAAAGTACAAGCAGCAAGTGCTGAATAAAAGGAGAAATTACAATGGCAAAATTAAAATTATTAGTATGTTGTGGCAATGGTGCTGGAACAAGTATGATGATTAAATTAAATGTTGAAAAAGTGGCTAAAAAGATGGGACTTGATGTACAAGAAATTCACCACTGTGCAGTGAGTGAAGGAAAGTCAGCTGCTGGAAACTATGATATCGTGTTGTGTTCAAAAAATTTTGTTCCAATGTTTGAAGATTCAAAGAAACGTGGAACTAAAGTTGTTGGACTAAAGAATGTAATGTCTGCAAAAGAAATTGAAGAAGGCTTAAAAGCAGCACTTAGTGAATAATAAAAAATGAAAGCTGCGTTTATGCAGCTTTTCTTATACCCAAAATCACCTAAAAAAAGGAGAAAATCATGAAAATTGTTAAGAAAAAACTAGATGATATGTACCGTTGCTATTGCGCAAGTAATATTTACTTCGATGGACAAAACCACATTTTATTGGCCAGTGAAGATCCGGATGTCGCATGTAATATGTACTATGGAAAAGACTATGAGACAAAAGAAAATGTATGGACACATCCAGGTGGATGTATGTCGATCGTTCCAATTCCTGGAAAAGAAAAAGAGTTCCTTTGTGTTCAAGAATTCTATTTAAAGGTGACTCCATCTTTGGCAAAGATCGTATGGGGAAAATATGACAATGGAACATGGCAATTCAAAGATGTTGTATCCGTACCTTATGTTCATCGTTTTGGAATTTTTAACCAGAATGGCATCAACTATTTGATTCTAGCTACAGTAGCTACTTCTAAAAAAGAAAAGAATGACTGGAGTGTTCCAGGAAGAATCTATGTAGCTGAATTACCAGAAGACCCAAGTAAGGGTGTTGAACTAGAAGTATTGTGTGATGGATTATATCGTAATCATGGTTTCTGGCAAACAAAAGAAGAGGGAAAAGATGTTGGATATTTTGGAAGTGATCAAGGAATCTTACGTGTAAGTGCACCAGAAAAACGTGGTGGACAATGGAAAGTAGAACCAATTCTAACTGGACATATTGGTGAGATTGCCACAATTGATATTGATGGAGATGGTCAGAATGAAATCATGACAATTGAAGAATTCCATGGAAATACAATTCAAATCTATAAGAAAGATGGAAGTGAATATAAAAAAGTATGGCAATACGATAATGAAATTGATTTTGCGCATGCCTTAGTCGGTGCTAAACTAGCGGGTCAAAATGCATTTGTATGTGGTGTCAGAAGAAAAGACTGCGAATTATTTGTCGTTACATATGAAGATGGCGAATATAAAGTCACAATGGTCGACAAAGGTGTAGGACCAGCCAACCTATGTGTTGTACATGAAGATAATAGAGACATCATTGTGGGTGCTAATCATACTGCAGCCCAAGCAGCAATCTACTTTGTAACGGAGGATTAAGATATGTTAGAAGAATTAAAACAATGTGTACTAGATGCCAATTTATTATTGCCAAAATATGGTTTGATCACATTTACATGGGGAAATGTATCTGAAATCGACCGTGAAAAAGGCATCGTAGCTATTAAACCAAGTGGCGTTGAATATGATGTAATGACTCGTGATGATATTGTACTAGTGGATTTAGATGGAAATATAGTAGAAGGAAATCTACGTCCAAGCTCAGATTTAGATACTCATTTGGAATTCTATCGTAACTTTCCAAATATTGGAGGTGTTGTTCATACACATTCTACTTGGGCAACAAGCTTTGCACAGGCAGGAAAAGATATCATTCCATTAGGAACAACACAGGCTGACTATTTCCATGGAGCCGTTCCATGTACTCGTTTTATGACGGAAGAAGAAATTCATGGAGATTATGAATTGGAAACAGGAAAAGTTATCGTAGAAGAATTTAAGACACGCAATATTGATCCAGACAGAGTTCCTGGTGTGTTAGTACATTCACATGGACCTTTCACATGGGGAACAGATGGATTCAATGCGGTTCATAACGCAGTAGTTTTAGAGGAATGCGCAAAGATGAATGCGATCGCATCTTTATTAAACAACAATGAAATTGATTCAATGCAGCAGGTTCTATTAGATAAGCACTTTAATCGTAAACATGGACCGGGAGCTTATTATGGACAAGCTAAATAGAGAATATAGACTAGGTTTATATGAAAAGAGTATGCCAAGTACACTTACTTGGGTAGAAAAATTAACGATTGCCAAGGAATGTGGATTTGATTATTTGGAAATCAGTATTGATGAGAGTGATGCAAAACTAGCAAGATTGGATCAGCCAACGGACGAAATCAAGGAAGCCATTCAAAAAACGGGTGTTCCAATTTCCTCCATGTGTTTAAGTGGGCATCGTAAATATCCTCTTGGATCTCATGATAAAGAAATTCAAAAGAAGTCACTAGAAATCATGAAGAAAGCCATTGATTTTGCGGCTGATTTAGGCGTTCGTATTATTCAGCTAGCTGGATATGATGTCTATTATGAAGATGGAGATTTATATACGAATCATGATTTTGAAACAAATCTAAAAAAATGTGTAGAAATGGCAGCCGAAAAAGGAATTGTGTTAGGTTTTGAAACAATGGAAACGCCATTTATGGATACTGTAGAAAAGGCAATGCGCTATGTAAATCTAGTAAGTAGCCCATACCTAGGTGTATATCCAGATATTGGAAACTTAAAAAACGCATCTTTATTATATGGTGTAGATGTGGATGAAGATTTAATGTGTGGAAAGGGACACATTTTTGCGAGTCATCTAAAAGAAACTGTGCCAGGCAAATATCGTGAAATTCCATTTGGGACAGGCCATACTGAGTTTGTAAAGAATATCAAGACATTGAAACGACTTGGAGTGCGTATGTTTGTCGGAGAATTTTGGTATGTGAATAATGATGATTGGGAAGATGTTGTAAAGAATGCAGGTGCATTCTTAAGAGATAAGTTAGATAAGGGATTTGAGTAAGATGGAAATAAAAGAATTAGAATTTCATGCGAATCGTATTCGTAAAAATATATTAACAGAAGTACATAGTGCCAACTCAGGGCATCCAGGAGGATCTTTGAGTGGAGCTGATATTTTAACAGAGATCTATTTTGAACAGATGGATATCAATAAGGACAATGTAGATTCAATTAATCGTGATCGTTTTGTATTAAGTAAAGGACATGCAAGTCCATTATTGTATGGAACATTAAAAGAAAAGGGCTTGTTGAAGGATGATCTAACTACATTTAGAAAGATTAATTCAAACTTACAAGGACATCCAAATATGAATGAAGTAGCTGGTGTTGATATGTCTACAGGATCTTTAGGACAAGGTATTTCTTGTGCAGTAGGTATGGCGATTGTCAATAAGTATGTGGATAAGAATGCTCATCGAATCTATTGTTTATTAGGTGATGGGGAATGTGAAGAAGGACAAGTATGGGAAGCTTGCATGGCAGCAGCTCATTATAAATTAGATAACTTATGTGCTGTTTTAGACTACAATCATTTACAGATTGATGGAAATATTGATGAAGTAATTTCACCAGAACCATTCGCAAGTAAATTTGAATCTTTTGGATGGAACGTATTGGACGTGAATGGACATGATTTTGATGAATTAAGAAATGCGTTTGAACAAGCTAAACAAGTTAAGGATAAACCAACAATGATCGTTGCCCATACAATCAAAGGTAAGGGTGTATCGTTTATGGAAAATAACTATGCATGGCATGGAGCAGCACCAAACCAAGAACAGTATGAACAGGCAATGAAAGAGTTAGGAGGTCTTGAATAATGGCAAAAGAAGCAACGCGTAATGCCTATGGGAAGGCTTTGGCAGAATTAGTTAAAGAAAGAGATGATGTTTTAGTACTGGATGCAGATCTTACAAAATCCACAAAGACAATTGATGCCAAGAACGCAAGACCGGAACATCATTTCAATATGGGAATTGCCGAAGGAAATATGATGGCAGTCGCTGCAGGTATGGCAGCATCAAATAAGGTGGTATACGCATCTAGTTTTGCGATGTTTGCGGCAGGAAGAGCTTTTGAACAGATTCGTAATAGTATTTGTTATCCAAACTTGAATGTCAAAGTATGTGCAACGCATGCAGGAATCACAGTTGGAGAAGATGGGGCAAGTCATCAATGTATTGAAGATATTGCACTTATGAGAAGTATTCCCAATATGAAAGTATTTGTGCCATGTGATCAATATCAGGCAAAGGCGATTGTAAAGGCAGTTGCTGATATTGATGGACCTTGTTATGTAAGACTGGGTCGTGGTGCAGTAGAAGATGTATATGATGAAAATTATAAGTTTGAATTGGGAAAAGGAAAAGTTTTAAGAGAAGGTCAGAAAATCGCATTAGTTGCGACAGGAATGATGGTGCAAGAGGCATTAAAAGCTGCAGATATTTTATCTAAAGAAGATATTTCAGTTACAGTTGTAGATATGCCTTGTATCAAACCAATTGATGAAGAATTGATTGAAAAAATCGCAAAATCTCATGAATTGATCATTACCTGTGAAGAACATAATGTACATGGAGGACTTGGAAGTGCAGTGAGTGAAGTAACTTCAAAAAAGAGTCCAGTGCGTATGGAAATGATGGGTATGCAGGATACTTTTGGAGAGAGTGGAACTCCAAATGAACTATTAGCTAAATATGGTTTGAATGCGGATCATATTGTTGAAAAGGTTAAAAATGAATACAGATAAAGTTCCTGACACTAAATTAAAGGGAATCAAGCTTATTGTAGCTGATTTAGATGGCACGATCTTGCGTGATGATAAAAGTTTGGATCGAAATATTAAAAGTGTTCTGATTGAAAAGAATGTTCCACTTACTTTTGTGTCTGGTCGAAATGCACATATTATTCAGGATTATTTAAAAGAATTAGATATCACTTTACCTTATATAACGAATAATGGGGCAAATATGTTTTTGGGGAATACATGTATTTATGAATGTCCAATTGATTCAAAAGAATTGGCGGATTGTCTACATATATTAGTCAAAAATGAAGTGGCATTCTTGGCCTATACGAATGAAACAATTTATTCAGTTGGATATCAAGAGGGGTTAGATGGTTTTAAGAAACGGTTGATTGGTAAATGTGAAATTATTGATGATGCCAATATTGAAGATATTGTTAGTGAATCAATATTTAAAGTTGTGATGATTCATCCGGATATGGAGAGGGTAAAAGATCAATTGAATTCTGTTTGTGATAAAACAGTTTGTATGCAGTCGGAAGGCATTATATACACTTTAACAAGTAAAGATTCAACAAAAGGGAAAACTTTAAAAAAGCTACTGGAATATCTTGATATAGACTCAAGCAGTGTGTTGGCTTTTGGGGATAACTATAATGATATTTCTATGTTTGAAGTTGTAGATGGTGTTGCCATGGAAAATGCGCAGGATCATTTAAAAGAAGTCGCAAAGTATTCTACAAAGTCAAATGAAGAGGATGGAGTTTCGTATTTCATTCAAAAAAATTTGTGATGGATAAATTTCCATCACTTTTTTGTTGACTTTGGAAAAGCAAACTCCTATAATACCTATAAAGTTACTAGGAATAGTAAGTGGAGGTACTGATTATGAAGCGATGTTGTAGCTCTTTAAATGAATAATATTGAATTTGTTTAATAGGAGGAAAAGAAAATGACAGTATATAAAGCAATTTCAGATTTAATTGGGAATACACCATTAGTAGAATTAACACATATCGAAGAAAAAGAAGGTTTAGAAGCTAACGTTGTTGCGAAAGTAGAATTCTTTAATCCAGCTGGAAGTGTAAAGGATCGTATCGCAAAGAAAATGATTGAGGATGCAGAGAAAAAAGGGTTGATTAAACCTGGGGCTACATTGATTGAACCTACAAGTGGAAATACTGGTATTGGTATTGCGTCAGTTGCAGCTGCTAAGGGATATAAGGCTATTATGACAATGCCTGAAACAATGAGTGTAGAGCGTCGTAATTTATTGAAGGCTTATGGTGCAAAAGTTGTTTTAACAGATGGCAAGGCAGGTATGAAGGGTGCTATTGCGAAAGCACAGGAATTGGCTGCAGCTACACCAAATAGCTTTATTCCAAGTCAATTTGAAAATCCATCAAACCCTCAGGCTCATTATGAATCAACGGGTCCTGAAATTTGGAAGGATACAGAAGGAAAAGTTGATATCTTTGTTGCCGGTGTTGGTACTGGTGGTACTGTGAGTGGTACAGGTAAATATATGAAGGATCAAAATCCAAATGTGAAGGTGGTTGCGGTTGAACCTGCGACAAGTCCAGTATTATCTGAAGGTCATGCAGGTCCTCATGGTATTCAAGGTATTGGTGCTGGTTTTGTTCCGAATACTTTGGATACAAGTGTATATGATGAAGTGTTTACAGTCACAAATGAACAAGCGTATGAAACAGGTCGTTTAATTGCACATAATGAAGGTATGTTAGTGGGTATTTCAAGTGGTGCTGCTACATATGCGGCTATTCAAATCGCAAAACGCCCAGAAAACAAGGGTAAGACAATTGTCGTATTATTACCAGATACAGGTGAGCGTTATTTATCCACTCCTATGTTTGCAGAATAAAAAATACGAAGTAAAATAAATTACTTCGTAAATGTCTTGGCATAGCCATGATCTTCTCTAGAACCCGTACCAATGGGTTCTTTTATTTTTCCAATTTCTTCAATTTCAAATGGAGTTAATTGATATACATAGTTTAGCCAGTTTCGATATAGAAGATTGGCGTGGCTTCTCCATTTTAAAATAGGTTCTTTTTCTGGATCATCATCCGGGAAATAGTTGAATGGGATATGGATGGGTTTATTGGCTTTTAAATCTCTAAAGTATTCATCTTTTAATGTTTCTTTTCCATATTCTAAATGACCTAGAATAAAAATTTGACGATAGTCCTTTGTGACAATGATGTTTGATCCAATCTCATCATTTTTAGATAGGATGGATAAGCATTTCACTTTTCTAACAGCCTCTTCATCAATGGCCGTATGTCTTGAGTGAGGGGTATAGTGAATTTCATCGAAGCCATTGGTTAAAAAGTCATATTCATCGACTAATTGTTCTGGGAAGATGCCGAATACTTTTTCTGGCAAGATATGTTTTTGAACTCCATAATGATAATACAGTCCGGCTTGGGCTCCCCAACAAATATGTAGCGTGGAATAGACATGTGTTTTAGACCATTCCATGATTTCTTCAAGTTCACTCCAATAATCGACATCTTCATATTCTAGATGTTCTACAGGAGCTCCTGTAATAATCATTCCGTCGTAATAATTATCTTTTAATTTTTCAAAGTATGTATAGAATTTGACTAAATGATCTTGGCTTGTATTTTTAGAAACATGGTTTTTAACCATCATAAAATCGATATCAACTTGTAGTGCACTTTTAGAAATGAGTCGTAAGATTTGGGTTTCTGTTTCTATTTTTTTTGGCATTAGATTTAAAATTACGATTTTTAATGGACGAATTCTTTGACGATGGGCACTTTTATCTTCAATCGCAAAGATTTTTTCACTTTCTAATATGTCTTTTGCGGGTAAATCATCGGGTATGTTGATTGGCATATATGAACAACTCCTTTTTTTGTATATCTACTATTATACGCGAAAAAAAACAGAATGGAAATTTCCATTCTGTAAAAGACTAAGCTTTCATGGCGTCTAGAGCTTGTTGTAGATCATCAATGATGTCTTGTGCATCTTCAAGACCTACAGAGAAACGAATTAAATCTGGTGCAACACCAGCTTCTTTTAGTTGTTCTTCACTCATCTGACGGTGTGTGTGGCTTGCTGGGTGTAATAGACAAGTTTTAGCGTCGGCAACATGGGTTACAATAGAAGCTAATTTTAAGCTGTCCATAAATTTTTCAGTTTGATCACGATCTGCCTTTAATCCAAATGACAATACACCACAAGTTCCATTTGGACAATATTTCTTAGCTAGTTCATGATGTGGATCACTTTCAAGATCGGCATATTTTACCCATGCCACATCTTCATTGGCTTCTAAGTATTTGGCTACAGCTAGTGCATTTGCACAATGTGCCTTCATACGTACAGCTAATGATTCTAGTCCTAAGTTTAGATAATATGCGTTTTGAGGTGCTTGAATCGAACCTAAATCACGCATCAATTGGCTTGTAGCTTTTGTGATATAGGCTAATTTACCGAATTTTTCAGCATATACAATTCCATGATACGATTCATCGGGTGTAGTTAGTCCTGGATATTTTTCTGCGTGTTCTAACCAGTTGAAGTTACCACTATCTACAATGGCTCCACCTACACATGATGCATGTCCATCCATGTATTTTGTGGTAGAGTGAGTAACGATATCAGCTCCCCATTGGATTGGTTGACACATAATTGGCGTAGCGAATGTGTTGTCAATGATTAATGGAACTCCATTCGCATGAGCCACTTTCGCAAATTTTTCAATATCGAAAATACGAACGGTTGGATTTGTGATTGTTTCTCCAAAGACACATTTTGTGTTTGGCTTGAATTCTTTTTGAAGATCTTCTGCACTGATTTCAGGATCTACAAATGTACAATCGATACCCATTTTCTTCATTGTCACACCAAATAGGTTGTAAGTTCCACCATAGATGGCACTAGAAGCAATTAAGTGATCTCCGGCTTCACAAATGTTGAATACCGCAAAGAAGTTAGCAGCTTGTCCACTTGATGTAAGCATTGCGGCAATTCCACCTTCTAAAGCAGCAATCTTACTTGCGACAATATCGTTTGTTGGGTTTTGAAGGCGTGAATAGAAATATCCACTGTCTTCTAAATCAAATAATCTTCCCATTTGAAGACTTGAGTCATATTTAAAAGTTGTACTTTGATAAATTGGAACTTCTCTTGGCTCGCCATTTTTTGGCTCATAACCAGCATGTAAACATTTAGTTTCTGTTTTCATAATTTATTACCCTCCGCTTTTCTAATCATTATTTTAAGCTTTTCTTTATAAAAAGTAAAAGAAAAGCTTAGATTACATAATCAAAGCTTTGTTCATGATTTAAAATGTCTTGTAGTGAGATTCCTTTTAGATAGGTTTCAATCACTTGATTTAATCCTTCGTAAATATAAAGTGTTGTGCAATCTTCTTTTCTTGGACATACATTGACTTCGGAATCTAGGCAGGCAACACATGATAAATTTCCTTCGGTTGCGACTAGTACATCATATACACAAATTTCATTTGTACTCTTTGCGAGTCTATATCCCCCTTGAAAGCCACGATTAGATTGTACCATCCCACCTTTAGTAAGAATGGGTACAATTTGTTCCAAATATTTTTTTGAAATATTTTGTCTTTCGGCAATGTCCTTTAGTGTAATAAATCCTGAATCATTATGCTGTGCTAAATCAATGAGCAAACGAAGTGCATAACGTCCTTTCGTTGATATTTTCATTTAAAAGTTCCCCTTTTCCGTATTCTATATTACTATAATAATATATATTTAGTAGGTTTTCTAGCAAAGAGGTAAAAAATGGTTAAAATTGTCGTTTTTGATTTAGACGGAACACTATATGATTCACATAAACATATTGATAAAGAAACAATTCATAAAATCATTGAACTCGAACAAAAGGGAATTTTAGTTGGAATCGTGACAGGAAGGTTTTATGAAGAATTAGGTGAAGTTATCGAAAAACTAAAATTAAGAGGATACAATGGCTTTGTGGCAAGTTCAAATGGTTTAGAAATCTATGATTTTTCAGATGGGGAAACAAAGAGTTTTACTCGTTTATCCAAGGATGAAGTAAAAGATATAGTAAAAGAAGCTAAGAAGCATCATTTGATTAGTTATGTCTGGCAAAATGGTGGATATACGATGTTTGATGTTTCTGTCATGAATATTGTTAAGAAGATATTTTCGCTTGTTCCTTTGAATTCGCATTATATAAAATCATTACAAAAAACGAAATTTGAAAAGGATGTTGTGTTACATAATTTGTTTTATGACAAGGTTTGTTTTGTGGGGTTTCAGATTAAAAATTTTAAAAAACAATATCCAGAATATCGCTTTTATGATGTAGGAAAACTAGGAACGGAACTTTGTAAGAAAGATGTGGGTAAGCTTGAAGCTATTCGATATATATGCCAAAAGAAGCATGTATCAATCTCTAGTGTAATGGCATTTGGAGATAATGGAAATGATGTAGATTTATTAGCGTCTTGTGGATATGGGGTTGCGATGAAAAATGGGAGTGCGCAGGCAAAAAAAGCCGCTAAATATATGAGCGACTATACAAATAATGAAAAGGGTGTACTTCAATTTATGAATTCGTTTTTTGAATAAAATATTGATCTAAAAAGATAAGAATTCCATTTAAAATTAAGAAGGACCCGGTTAAAGAGAAAATAAAGTCTAAGGATTGAATGGGTTTCATAAGTAATACAATTCCGACAACTAAGATAAAGATAGCTCCCATAAGATTGACTTTCCATTGTTCAAATCCATTATCTTTTAAGAGTAATACTTTTTGAAAATGAGCTAGGGAATTAATAATTAATATAATTCCTACAAGCATAGGTAAAATACTGATAAATTTTTTAGGATCAAAACTCATATATAGGCCTGCGGATAATAGGAACAGGCTTAATATAAGTGTTGTGAGCGTTGTGCTATTTCTTTTCTTAAAATATGTATATAGAAATAGAATCGCAATGACTAAAAATATAAATCCAATAACACGTGTAATTGTTGTTAATATGGATACGTTAAATATGCATAAGATTAAGCCAGATAAAATGCATAGAATGGCAGATGAGATGGCTTCTGTTTTTGTTTCTTTCATGAAATCACAACCTTTCACAATTATTATACTCTGTTGTATACTTATTTTAAGAGGTGATGAACGTGAAAGTTGCAGTTTTATTAGAAAATGATTTTGAAGAATTAGAAGCGATGGGTCCAATTGCCCTACTTAGACGTGGTGGACTTGATGTGGATATGATTGGTGTCAACAATGAAGAACAGGTTACAGGTCGTTTTGGCGTAACTTACTCAAGTGTATTTCCAATGAATACGTATGACTTTAGTAATGTGGATTGTTTAGTATTACCTGGTGGTCCACATTATCAAAAGCTAGAAAAGAATGAGAAAGTATTAAAACTAGCTCATGAGTTTGCCGAAAATAAGGTGTTGGCAGCTATTTGTGCTTCTCCAACAATCTTAGGTCACGAAGGTATCTTAAAGGGTAAGAAATATACTTGTTTTAAAGATATGGATGAAGATTTTGGTGGGGAATACCAATATGAATATGCCGTTACAGATGGAAACATTATTACGGGTGTAAGTGCAGCTGCAAGTATTGAATTTGCGTTTGCGATTCTAGAAAAGCTTTGTGGTAAAGAGCATACAGATAAAGTAAAAGCATCGATTTATTATGATGCAAGACATTAAAAAATTGTCATCTTAGGATGACAATTTTTAGTTTATTCTTCTTCGTTTAATAAATGGAATTTTTCAAAGATATAGAATAGTAATGACATGATCATGCCTGTGATACAAGCTAGTACCATTCCTGATAAGGAAATGTTTCCTAAGTGAATTGTTACTCCACTTAATCCAACAACGAATACAACGGATGTTAAGATCATGTTTACGCTTTTTCCATAGTCAACCTTTTGGTCTACTAGAATTCTTAATCCACTTGTACCAATCATACCGTATAGTAAGAAGCTGATTCCACCAATAACTGGATTTGGGATTGTTTGAATCAAGGCAGATAATGGACCAATGAATGAACAGATGATGGATAGAATGGCAGCTCCGGCAATAACTTGTACGCTGTATACGCCAGTGATAGCCATAACTCCAATGTTTTCACCATAAGTTGTGGTTGGAACAGATCCAATTAAACCTGAAATCATTGTTGAGAAGTTATCTGCGAATAATGAGCGGTGTAGTCCTGGATCTTTAATTAAGTTTCTTCCGACAACTTCACCTGTAACAATTTGGTGACCAATGTGTTCTGATGCGATAACTAATAATACGGGAAGCATCATTAGAATGGCATCCATACTGAATTTTGGTGCTTGGAAGTTTGGGATTGAAATAAAGCTTGCCTGAAGGACTGGAGTAAAGTCAACAATACCTACGGCAACGGCAGTTAAATATCCTGTAACTACGGCAATCAAGATTGGGATGACGCTTAAGAATTTTTTGAAGCATACACTTCCAATTACAGCCATACCAAGTGTAACCGCAAAAACAATTACGTTTTTAGGGTCGATGTTATCGCCTAGAATTCCAGCTGTACTTGCAGCCGATGAAGATAGTTCGAGTCCGATTAATGCAACAACGGGTCCCATTGCGGCAGATGGTAGTACGATATCAATCCATTTTGTTCCAAATTTCTTGATGATCAGTGCCAATAAACATCCACAAAAACCAACCGCAACGAATCCACCGCATGCGTATGGATAACCGAATTTTGCGATAATGATATTTGCGGGAGCAATAAAGGCGAAGCTACTTCCTAAATAGGCTGGTGCTTTTCCTTTTGTGATAAAAATAAACAACAATGTTCCGATACCGTTCATGAATAGTACGATAGCTGGGTTAATACCGAATAAGAATGGTACTAATACACTAGCTCCAAACATTGCGAACATGTGTTGAATACTTAATGGTATCAGCAGGTTTGCGGGTACTTTTTCTTCAACTTGAATAATTCGTTTTGCCATGAAAAATTTTTCTCCTCCTAAAATGTACATTAACTTTTATACCACATTTTAATGGATTATGAAACTAATTTAGGCTATAATTATCGAGTAATGCGCCTGTAGCTCAACTGGATAGAGTATCAGATTCCGATTCTGGCGGTTGCAGGTTCGAGCCCTGTCAGGCGCGCCATATAGGTGAAACATGGAAACAGTACTTTTTGATTTAGATGACACATTAATTGAATCGATGCATGTATGGGAAGATGCCATCATTCATTTGTTTAAAAAGATGGATTTGGATATGAGTATGGAAGAGGCTCGTCAAATCTTTTTTACAATGAAATTTTCAGAGGTTTTAACATACATTAAAGAAAGATTTCATACTAAACAAGATGAGGTTTGGATGTTTAATGAAGTAAATGAAGATATCATGAATCAATATGCGTATCATATTGAGGCAAAGAAGGGTGCTTTGGATTTTATTAAAAAGTGTGCTTCAAAAAATAAAAAAATGGCTGTATTAACATCCAATACAAGAGTATTGTCTGAAAAAGTACTAGATCGACTTGGAATGTTGGAATATATGGAAAATGTATATTCTGCGGATGAATTAAAGATGTCAAAAAGAGAAGTGGATATCTATGAGTATGTATTGAAAGATTTAAATACAACTGCAGAAAGTGCAATTGTATTTGAGGATTCGATGTATGCGATCAATACAGCTCGATCATTAAATATTGAGTGTATTGGTTTAGTAAATCCAAACAATCAAAAGGTGTTTGAAGAAAACCATGTAAAAACAATCGTTGATTTTACAGAATTGTGTTAAAATCATGATGTGTCCCAGTAGCTCAGTTGGATAGAGCATTCGCCTCCTAAGCAGGAGGCCAAATTCCTAAGCAAGAGGCGGCCTTTTGTAGTAAAATATTGATAAATGCGGATATAGCTCAGCTGGATAGAGCGACGCTCTCCTAAAGCGTAGGCCTGGCGTTCGAATCGCCATATTCGCACCATTTTGCCTTTATTTAAGCGGATTTTCCGCTTTTTTGTTTATTGTTTTTAGATTGGAAATGTATATCTTTTACATGAAAACTCAACTCCTTTTTCTTTCGCAAAATCAAATAAATAGATTGGTTCGGATGATCTTATTGAATCCGAACTTTTTAGTGCCATTTTTTGGGTCATCTAATGGGTTTCTAATAGCCATCTAATAGGACTATGCGGCACAGGACGTATCAAACGATACGTCACGTGCTAATAAACATCATTTAATCACAGCTCAAAGTGGCTATTAGAAGCTGTAATAAATCAGGATCTTGCTTGATTTTTTCTAGTACTTTATCTATGTCGACCTTCTTATTTGCCTGTGGAACATCTACATAGTTTTCTATATGTTGTTTGTAAAAACTGTCCTCAAATTTTTTTGCATTTACTCTTCGATCTTCATCTAAAATATGACTATATAAATCCATAACCATATCTGCTTGAGAATGCCCAGTATCACCCTGGGTTGCTTTTATGTCGCCATTATTCAATTTCAATTTATAGGTTGTACTGGTATGACGCAAAGAATGAAAGACAACGTGGGGAAGTCCAGCTTCTTTTTCTAATTTGGATAGGCCTTTACGAATTGTACTTCCATCACATGGAATGCCATTTGGTTGACATATTACAAGATGATAATCATGATAATCATCTCCATAAGCTTCCTTATACTGTTTTTGATCCTCTTTCCATTGTTTTAAGAAACAAGCTAATGTATTTGGTAGCCATATTTTTCGAATACTACTATCTGTTTTTGGAGTTTTTAAGATAAGTCTTGTCGCATTTTTTCTTTTCTCAAATTGAGGGAAAATGAATAGTACATCTTTGTTATTCAACTTTTCAATTGCATCTGTACGAGCACGTTCTAATTGTTGCTTTATATAAATGTGTGTATCATGATTCGCAAAATCATCTTCACTGACATGTACATTGTCCCAAGTCAAACCAAGCACTTCACCAATTCTTAAAGAACAGGCAAATGCAAGTTGAATGGCAATCGAAAGCTTTGGATCTTCACAAACTTCAAGCGCTTTGGCAATTTGATTGGCTGTCCATATTTCACGCCTTTCATATTCATGCTTTGGTGTATCCACTTTTAAAAATGGATTATTGGAAATGTATTCCCATTTTACAGCTACATTAAATGTACATCGTAAGACTCTATGAACTTCAGTAACAACACGAGTGGATACTTTTCCTGTTTTCTTTGTATTTTCACTGTCTTTTAAGTTTGCATAATATTGCTCAATGGTTATTGGACGAATTTCATCTAGTTTATAATGTCCTAAATAGGGTGAAATATACGTTTTAAATAAGGCAGTATTCTTTTCCATAGTCGATATTGACCATTTATTGCATCCGTATAGATCGACATAAGTTGGCCAAAACTCATTTAAAGTTGTAGTACTCGGTGCAATAAAGGTTCGATCTGCTTGTTGTAGTTCAACTTCAGCTTTTCGTTTTCTAGCTTCTCTTAATGTTCTAAACGATTCCCATTTTTGTTTTTGCTTTCCATATTTATCCGTATAATAATAAACTACATTGTATTTGTCCTTTCGTTTTTGTATGGATGCCATTTTATTCACCACTTTCAATTTCTAATAGTTTCATCAATAACTTTTTACGAATATTTTTATCTTCACTAAGTTGTTTCACTAAATCCACAGCATCTTTTTTGTCTTTGTCTGGCAATTCTTTTTTCATAGATTTTGTAAATTCATTGTTTATTTTTACAGCTTTTTCTTTTGCGGTTAATCCACTATAATCAAAAGAAATATTGTTATGTTCATAATAATAAATATCACGATAACTTCTTCCATCTACGGCTACTTTGTTGGAGAATGCTTTTAAACCCATTAAAGTATGCCGAGGTAGTTTTAATTTATCTGTGGTTAGTCGCATATGTTTCAACATGAGCCGATCATCATAGGGGGCAATACCATGTGTAGTAAACATGAGTGATTCTGGATTTGTATCAAAATGATAAATTGAATTACAACGCTTTTTCCATTGAGACAATAATTCATATAGAGCTTCTGGAATGTGAATGAGTTCTTGTTTATCTTTATAATAATGCACATTCACTGTTCGAGTTGACTCTTCATTTGAATATTCTTGAATAATTTGTTGTTTAGGAATCAAATCAACAGAAGATCTTGCCAATCTTCGTAGACTTTTATTTGAACGAATATAAGCACCACCATTTCCTTTATAAAAATCAGACCAAGTAAGTCCTACAACATCAAAAACATTTAAGCCTGTCGCAAAGATAATTTGCATGATGACATATAACTTTTCTTCTTTACATCCATCAAAAATCTGAAGCATTGTTTCATATGTCCAATCTGCTGATTTCTTTTTCTTTTTATGTGTAGATGGATTTGAGATATGAATCCCTATAAAAGGATTCGTATCCATAATTCCTAATTGAATCGCATGATCACATGTTTCTGATAATAACAATTTACATGACCGAACTGTTTTAGTAGATAACCCTTTTTTGGATCTTACACTTGGTGTTGCACATATTTTTTCAATTAAACTTTGAGCATAATCCACATTCATTTCAGAAACACGAGTTGTTCCAAGATAATTTTGTAAATACGTATCAAAATTTTTAGATGCTTCTCGATGTTTATGAATGTGGTCAACAAAGTATGGATCATTTAACCAGTCTTTCATGATATCTACAAACAAACTATCCGGTGAATACATACACGTTTCACCATCCAATAATTCTTTTCGTTTAGCTGCATCTTCATAGTTATCAAATAATTCCTTAATCATTTTTATTTCTTTTGTAGATGTGACTACTTCATAAGTGATTTGATATTTCTTTCCCAATTTTAAAATTACAGCCATCCCTCATTCCTCCTTTATTGTTGACTGTCAAACCATTGATCAAAGGATTCCTTGTTAATACGAAGTAATTTTCCAACACGAATCACTTTAAATAAGCCTTTTCTTGTTAAGTCATAGGCTGCTGTTCTTCCAATGCCAAGTATTTCCATAATTTCAGCAACGGTATATGTTTTCTTTTCGCATATAACAGGTTTCATCTCTTTGTTCCTCCTCACTATAAAATTTTTGAAATTTAAATTCTCACCTACAAAATAAAAGGAAGCAGCTGGGAAAGGACTGCTTCCATAAGGAAAGGGAACATAACCAAAACTATTTCTTTTGGTTATGTAAACGTAAATCTAGACTGATTTTGATTTTTCGATCAATCGCCATCATATCTAATCTACCAATAGTGGCTATTTTCTTTAACAAACGACTTTTATCAATGACACGAATCTGTTCACACATGACCATAGATTTGTATTTCAATCCAATACCTTCTGGTAATAGATGGTGTGTTGGTAAATGATGTTTTGTATAGATTTTGGAAGACAAACAAGCAACAATGGTTGTTGGACTATATTTATTACCACGATTGTTTTGAATAATCACAACTGGTCGAACTTTACCTTGTTCTGATCCAGATGCATCACTTAAATCTGCTAAATAGACTTCTCCTCTTTTAACTTTCATGCATATTCACTCCTCTTATGTAAAACCGGGAGTATATCCCGGTTGATGTTTAAAAATAAAATATTTATCGTGTTTTCTATTTATCACCTGATTACCCGAAAACAAAGGAATCCTATTAGACAAGATAGTTGCTAATTATCTTTCATTGGCATCGCACCAACCCAGATTACGCTTGAGCCTGTCGCTAGAAGTATCATTATCTTATATATTGTCATGGCACAATCAGCAAAATTGTTTATCAATCTAAAGTATCATCGCTCGTAAAAAAACATCATCGCGCAGTAGTGAAATAGCTCGAATATATAAGTGTTGTATCTAATAGTTGTTATTGAGTTTTCAAAGAGCTTCTAGGAAGATTACATATCTCCCTTCACTAGATAGTCCTTGAAATCGTGAATTATTAGCCTCTCTTTTTACATTTTTTTGAGAATTTTTCGATTCTTTTATAAACTGCGTTATTTGTCATATGCAAATCTTCAGCAATTTCCCATACACAATACTTGTTTTTCAGCATTACAATAATTTTCTGCATGACAGGATCACACGTTTTTAAATGCTTATAAACAACGGCATCATTAACTCCATTCAGTACATCTTCCCATGTATATTCACTTATATAATCTTCAGAAGGTTCATTTAGAAAGAATTTCACCTCAGTTGGTGATTCGTTACGGTGAAAACTGCGATTTTTATTGAAATCAAAATCATCTAGTTCACGAAGATATCGTATCTTCCATTCAGGAAATCCTAATAATCGTAGTAAGTTTTCTTCTTTTTCTTTTGCTGCTAAATACTTTTTCTTTTCATAACCATAGTTATACATTTAATTATTCCTCCTTTTGTGAAGGAGAAACAATTTCCCCTTCACTTGAAAGTCCACAAAAAAGGCATTTTTTAGCCTTGAAAGGGATAAAAAAAACAGATCAACTGTCTGAAACAGAGATCTGTACCAATTCGTTGTATTCTAAAAATCTATTCTCTTTTCAAAAACGAAAAGAGTTAGTAGGACTTCGATTCTTTACCATTAACATTATTAGAACACTGTATATGTATTGCAGCAATGGTTATATATTTATAAACTATCAATATAATTTAAAACATTTGATAAAAATCTTTAAAAAAGTGAAGATTTCCTTCAAACTGATTACTAGAAAAGGTATAATGAATTTGTATATGCGAGGTTAACAATATGAAAGTAAGCTACAATAATTTATTTAAGCTTTTGATTGATGCGAATCTAACAAAAACAGAGTTTGCTGAAAAAATAGGATTATCTTCTGGAACATTAGCTAAACTATCCAAAGGACAAGCTATTTCTATGGATAAATTGATTGATATTTGTGATTATTTTAATTGTACATTTGATGATGTTGTAGAAATCATTCCTAAAGAGGAACGAGGTGAATAAGTATAATGGATATAAATACATCATATAGAACCATAACAAGAGAACAATTTCTTTTTCATGAAATGAGAATTGTTGCTAGACTTATAAAAGAAGGAAAATCAGATCAACAGATCATTCAGGAAGTTGCAGAGAATAATTTATTTCAATATCCAACCGAAAGAATGATCAAAAATATTACACAAGTTTGCTTAAACCGTTTTAATAAAACAAATAGTCAGGAATTGATCGACATTGTTGCCAATGATTCAGCCGATGCTGCCAAACAGGCTTGCTTATTTTTGATGATGAATTATTACAGATTGGTTTATGAATTCATGATTACTGTAATTGGTGAAAAGTACAGAACGAAAGATACTTCTTTTACAAAAGTGGACTTGAATTCTTTCTTTACTAGATTACAAGAACAGAATGACACTGTTGCTTCCTGGAGTGATGCCACAATCAGCAAGTGTAAACAGGTTTTAAAAAAGACTTTAGTTGAAAATGGATATTTGGATAATTCAAGATCAGAAGTATTAAATCCAGTACTTCTAGATTTTAGAGTTAAAGAAGCCATTGAAGATTCAAACAATAAAGAAGCGTTGATTGCATTTGGATGTATGTAAGGAGGTCATCATGTCAGATATTACAGAAAGATTAGATCATTTAAAAAAGACAATTCAAGAAGATGACTTTCTTCAAGGAAAAGGTTTAAGTAATGAAGTTAACATTCGAATGTTTTGTTACAGTCCAAAAGATGAAATGGCTGTTCGTAGTTTTGCGGAAAGATTGGAAAATGAGCAATTGAAATGTAATGTACAGATTGTTGATTTGTATGAAACATTCTTATCTATATGTGAAGATATGGATATTCTAGAAGGCATTCCTGAAATGGAACAAGATGATGGTAAAGAATTCTTAGAAGAACAACTTACAAACACAATAGATGCTAAGGTGTTCTCTGAAAAAATTGTCAATAAGTTTTCTAGTGATAAAGATTTACTGCTGATTACAGGGGTTGGAAAAGTATTTCCATTCATGCGTGTACATGCCCTGTTGAATGCTTTACAGGAAGATATGAATGACAAACCAATTGTTGTTTTGTATCCTGGAACGTTTGATGGTCACTATGTTAAATTATTTAATCAATTAAAATCAAATGAATATTATCGTGCTTTTAACATGATTTAAGGGAGATCAAAGTTATGGAAATCAAGAAGATGTTTAAAGACGACATCAATCGTACAATTAATGGTGTCGTTCAGGTAGAACAGGAAAAAGAAGATGTTGTTAAACAGGAAGTTAAAGAATATGTTGTAACAACAGAGTTGAAGAAGCATTTTACAAAGTTCTTTAATGAATATAGTGAATCATTTGATACACCTACTGATAATGTAGGTGTATGGATTACGGGATTCTTTGGAAGTGGTAAATCACACTTTTTAAAGATGCTTTCTTACTTACTTGAAAATAAAGAGATTGATGGCAAGAAAACGGTTGATTATTTTGAAGAAAAATTTGATGACCAATTGTCTTTCATGAATGTTCAAAAATGTGTGCAAGTACCAACTGAAACTATTCTTTTCAATATTGACGTAGAAGGATCTGTACAAAAAGATGATACGGCTGTACTTAGAGTCTTTGCCAAAGTCTTTTATGAGCATTTAGGGTTTTATGGAAAAGATTTAAGGCTTGCCAAACTTGAACAATATATTTCCAACCAAGGTAAGATGGATTCTTTCAAAGAAAGCTTTAAGAAAATTCGTGGTAAAGAATGGGAAGAAGCCAGAGGTACATACAATTTCTTTAAAAAAGCAGTCATTCAAGCTGTTGTTGAATGTGGTGCAATGAGCGAGGAAGATGCTACGTTATGGTTTAATGATAAAACACCTGTAGATTATTCTGTCGGTCAATTAGTAGATGAAATTAAAGCGTATGTAGACTCAAAACCTAAAGGATTCCGCTTGTTATTTATGATCGATGAGGCTGGACAATATATTGGAACAAATACAAGTATGCTTTTGAACTTACAATCTTTGATTGAAAAGTTGGGTTCTGTTTGTCGTGGTCAAGTTTGGATCGTAGCTACTGGACAAGAAGCATTGGATGAAATGATCAAAGTCCGTACGGATGAATTCTCACGTATCATGGCTCGTTTTGCGATTCGTTTAAGTCTGACTTCTTCATCTGTTGGTGAAGTTATTGAAAAGCGTTTGCTGACTAAAACAGAGGAAGCGAATGAAGTCTTAGATGGGGTTTATGAAAACAATGAGAATGTATTAAATAATCTGTATGCTTTTGATACAGATGTAAAGGATTTGAAAGGTTATACTTCTGAAGATGAGTTTGCTCGTATTTTCCCGTTTGTGCCTTATCAGTTTACAATTATGCAAAAAGTGTTTAATGAAATTCGTAAACATGGTCATGCTGGCAAACATCAATCCAGTGGTGAAAGATCCATGTTAAATGGATTCCAGGAATCTGCACAGAATGTTGAAGATAAAAATGAATTAACATTGGTTCCAATGTATGCCTTCTATGATACATTGCACAGCTTTTTGGATACTTCTGTACGTTCTGTTATTGAAAGAGCAGAAAGAGCTGCCAATAATGGAGATGGATTAACTGTTGAGGATGTAAATTTATTGAAGTTACTTTATTTAGTTCGTTATATTGATGATATTAAATCCAATATTGAAAACCTGACCATTTTAATGGCGGATTCTATTACCGTAGATAAGATTGTTTTAAGACAACAAGTAGAAGAATCTTTAAATCGTCTTCAAAAACAGAATTATATTGCACGTAATGGAGATATCTACCAGTTCTTAACAGATGAAGAACAGGATATCGCACGTGAAATCAGCAATCAGAATATCGATGCATCTGCTGTAATTAGTCAGGTATGTAAAACGATTTTTGATGATATTTATACAACAAAGAAATATAAATATTCGAAGAATGATTATAATTTGGACTTTGATTTCGATAAAACAGTAGACAGTCAAAATCATGGGAATACAACCGGTGGAATGAAACTTCGATTTGTGACCGAAGCTTTTGATGATGCCAGTGATTTGAAGTTGATTGCTGATTCAAAAGGATATGAGGCAATCTGTAAATTATCGGATGAATATTCTGTATTCAATGATATTGAAAATGCATTAAAGATTGATAAATTTATTAAACAAAAGAATGTCAATCAGTTGCCTGAATCCATTCAGACAATTATCACAAATAAACAAAAAGAAGCACGTCGATTATTGTCTGAAGCAAAAGATAAGATTAGCGATGCGATTATCAAAGGTAAATTCTATATCGATGGTGAAATAATGTCTATTCCTGGTACTTCTGCAAAGACAGTACTAGATAAAGCGTTAGAAACTTTGGTAGAACATACTTATTCTGGTATTACGTTAATTGATACACCTGTTAATACAGATGCAGATATTCGAAATATCTTAAGCGGTACATCTGTTAGCTTAGATGGAATGGAACCGGATAAAGGCGCTATGGAAGAAGTTTACAGATACTTAGAAAAACAGGCCGCTGCCAAAATGCCTACTTCAATGGCAGATATTCAATCCCGTTATCAGAATATTCCTTATGGTTGGAAAGAAATTGATATAGCGTCTGTTATCGCAAGATTGATTCAGACTCAGAAAATCACAATCAAACATTCTGGAGAAACGATTCAACCGAATGATTATCGTTTAGTTGATTTCTTACGCAAGAAATCAGAAACAGGATTTACACAGGTCTCTATTCGTGAAACGATTCCTGCTCAAAAGATGAAAACCGTTCGAGATATTTTAAAAGAATATTTTGAGGTTATGGATGTTCCTAGTGATGAAGATGGATTAGTCGCCTTTATCACAAAAGAATTCAATACCGAAAGATTCAATCTTGAAGATATGGACAAAAAGAACAATATGGTAATGCATCCGGGTTCTCATGAAATCAAGGAAGCTTTAAAATATGTTAATAAAGTTCTTTTAGCTCAGAATGACAACATTGCATTGATCAATACAATTTGTGATTTAAAAGATGATCTGTTAGATTCAAAAGATGACATGCAAGATGTAAATAACTTCTATAAGTCACAAATCAAACTTTACGATAATGCATTATCTTTAAAACGTGATGTCATGGATTATGAAAAGGATTATTTATACGAAATTCCAGCTATTAAAGATGCCATTGAAAGAATCAATGATATCACTAAGATTTCAAATAATTTTAAATATAATCGTATTCCGGAATTGAATGATTGTATTTCTACTATCCAGGATGAAAGAAATAAAGTAGTTGATGCCAAGAAAAAAGAAGTATTGGATTTGATTGATTCTTGTTTAAATGAAGTGCATTTAAAAGCGGACAATGAAGATAAATTAAAAGCAGAATTAAATAATGCAATCCATCAATTTGATTCGAGAAAGCAGGATATCAGTCGTTTAAACAGTTTAGTAGCTTTAGATGCCAAGCATAAGACAATTACTGATTTAAAAGACAATATTATAAATAAGATGGATCGTATCTTAAATACTACTGATATTCATGTTGAACCGGTACAACCAGTAAAACCTGTGAAAGCTAAGAAAGTTCGTCAAGTTCAACGTGCTGTTGTATTTAACCAGGCTAATCTATCAAGTAAAGAAGATATTAATCGTTATGTTCAGAATATAAAAAATAAACTGTTAAGTTACCTGAATGACGATGATGAAATTCAGATCAAGTAGGAAGGAGCTAGATTATGAATAAAAATGCGATAAAAAATTATGCCGTATGGGCACGTACTGAATTAATGAAACAGGTTGCGCAGAAAGCATATGAATATTGTGTAACAGAATCCAGCCTTCCTGACTATAATACGGATAAAGTCAATGGCATACTTCTTTCTAGTGTTGAAAAGAAACAATTAAATAAATTAATCCGTGAAGTAAAAAAGAATGGTTATGAACATGTCATTGAAGAAGTTGCCTATACATGGTTTAACCGTTTCATTGCCCTTCGCTATATGGAAGTAAACAATTATCTTCCACAAAGAATCAGAGTCTTTACCAATGATAATAATGAATTCAAACCGGACTTGTTAACAGATGCCATTCATGTAGAATTAGATGGCCTAGATAAACAGAAAGTATTTGATTATATTGAAAAAAACAAGCAGGAAGAACTATATAAATATCTTTTATTGACTTTATGTAATGATATGAATCAATATCTTCCAGATATGTTTACTTCCATCAAAGACTATAAGACATTGTTATTTCCAGATAACTTATTAAAAGATGATAGTGTATTAGCTAAATTGATAACGGATATTGATGAAGACAGTTGGACAGATCAAGTTCAGATTATTGGATGGTTATACCAATACTATAATTCCGAATTAAAAGATTTCGTCATGAAAAAGAAGAACTATACAAAAGACGATATTCCAGCTGCCACACAGTTATTTACACCAGATTGGATTGTTCGATATATGACAGAAAATTCTTTAGGAAGATTGTGGGTGGATGGTCATCCAAATTTTGACCACTCAGACTGGAAGTATTATCTTGAAGAAGCTGAGCAAGAACCTGAAGTTATTGAACAATTAAATAAAATTAAAGAAGAGCATGCAAAGCTAAGGCCAGAAGAAATTAAAGTCATTGATCCATGTATGGGTTCAGGGCATATTTTAGTGTACGCATTTGATGTATTGATGGATATCTACAGTGATGCAGGATATTCAGATCGAGATGCAGCAAAGTCTATCCTTGAAAATAACTTATATGGATTAGAAATCGATGAACGAGCCTATCATCTTGCCTACTTTGCGTTGATGATGAAAGCAAGATCCTACAACAGAAGAATCCTGAATAAAGAAACAAAGTTTAATCTTGTAGAAATCAGAGAGCCAATAGGATCATTAAAGCCAGACTTTGAACAATACTTAGATACATATAATGATTTAGCACATTACTTAGTTAATGTTTTCCAAGATGCAAAGGAATTTGGATCTATCCTGAGTCTGGATTGTACAGTAGAACAATTAGATAATCTGAAAAATCATCTAGATGAATTAAAAGAAGACTCAATCAACAAGGATTTAGTAGCACAATCAGAAATCAGTGAATTAAATGATTTGTTGAAGCCATTAATCAAACAAGCAAAACTATTAGTTCAAAAATATGATGTAGTGATTACAAATCCACCATATATGGGTAGCTCCGGTATGAGTATAAAGCTCTCTGATTATGTTAAAAGGGATTACCCAGATAGTAAGAGTGATTTGTTTGCTGTGTTCATTGAACGTTGCGGACAAATGACAAAGAAAAATGGCTATCAAGCAATGATTACACAACACGCTTGGATGTTCCTTGCAAGTTATGAGAATATGAGAAAGAAAATTTCTAAAAAAGCTATTATAAATATGGCACATTTGGGAGCCCGTGCCTTTGAAGAAATTGGTGGAGAAATTGTACAAACAACCAGCTTTGTAATAGGAAACACATTTTTGAACAATTATCTTGGTACATATTGCAGACTTGTTGATCCGACGACACAAACTGGAAAAGAAGAACTCTTCATTAAAGGAAAAGAACGGTATATATCTAATCAACTACGATTTCAAAAGATACCAGGTGAACCGATAGCTTATTGGATTAGTGATCAGTTTGCTAATTGTTATGACAATGAGTTATTGGAGAAAGTTGCATTTTCTGATGGACAAATTTTAACTGGTAACAATGACAAGTATTTGAAACTGTTGTGGGAAGTGAATGCTCATGATATTGAATCAAAGAAGTGGGCGTTACACGCTAAAGGTGGTGAATTTAGGCGATGGTACGGCAATATTGATACCGTAGTCAAGTTTGATCCAATCACGATTCAGCATTATAAAAGAGATAAAATTGCCCGATTCCCCAAAGATGAAATTCTTTTTAGGAGAGGAATCACATGGACCCTTGTTTCGATGAATCCCTTGTTTGGAGTAAGAGAACTTGGTGAAAATTTGACATTTAATAAAGCGGCAGCAACAATATTGTTCAATGATGAAACTATAATTGATTATGTGTTAGGATTTTTAAATTCCAAGGTGTCACAAGCACTTTTAAGAATTATAAACCCGACAATGAATAATAACATCAAAGATATACTTAATATGCCATTTATCAAAGATATGAATTTTTATTCCCAGGTTAAATCCTTAGTCCAGTATAATATTATTATTTCAAAGCAGGATTGGGATTCTTTTGAAACATCTTGGACTTTTAAAGTACATCCATTAGTTAAGAATCATGTGTCTACTATCAGTGAAGCTTTTAGTCTATGGAATTCTGAGTGTGAATCACGTTTTAATACATTAAAGTCTAATGAAGAAGAATTAAATCGGATCTTTATTGATATCTATGGTTTACAGGATGAATTGGATCCTTATGAAGAAGATAAGGATGTTACTGTACGTAAGGCTGATTTAGTTCGTGATATTAAGTCGTTTATTTCTTATGCGGTTGGTTGTATGTTTGGTCGTTATTCTTTGGATGTAGAAGGATTGGCTTATGCTGGTGGTGATTGGGATAGTAGTAAGTATTCTACATTTATTCCGGATACTGATGATATTATTCCTATTTGTGATGAAGAGTATTTTGAAGATGATATCGTAACTCGTTTTATTGAATTTGTTAGGGTTGTGTATGGATCTGATACTTTAGAAGACAATCTTAGTTTCATTGCGAATGCTTTAGGTGGTAAAGGTAATCCAAGAGATGTATTACGTAATTATTTCTTAAATGATTTCTTTAAAGACCATTGCAATACATATCAGGTAACGGGTTCTGGTAAACGTCCTATTTATTGGTTATTTGATAGTGGAAAGAAGAATGGATTTAAGGCTTTAGTTTATATTCATAGATATGCACCGGATTTAATTGCAAGACTCAGAACTGGTTATGTACACCCTCAACAGGCTCGTTATAGGACACAGGTAGAATTGTTACAAAGTCAAGTTGATGATGCTTCTAGTACAAGTGAAAGAGTTAAATTATCTAAACAATTGAAGAAGATTAATGAACAATTACAAGAATTAAATAAGTATGAAGAAGTTGTTCATCATTGGGCAGATAAGATGGAACCAATGGATTTGGACGATGGTGTAAAAGTGAATTATGTTAAGTTTCAGGAATTGTTGTCAAAAATAAAGTAGGTGTTTAAATGGATAGTTTAGGTGAAGCTCTCAAAATTTTTCTAAATAAGCATTTAATTGCAACAATTTTATCAGTTGTCATATCTTTTCTGTTTAATTTAGTTCTTCCAAATGATTATTGGATGATAACAAAACTTGGAATAAATGCCTTTAGAATCTTTGTATTTTGTATATGTTTTATATTTATTCAATTAATTATCTGGATAATTAAAAAAATAAAAAAACTTTTTTTGCATTATACTTTGAAAAAAGAGCATCAAAAATATGAAAAATGCAAAATAGAAGATAATATTAGGAATTGGAGAAATGCTGCAGATAAAATGACTCCTCAAGATAGAGACGCAATCTGTAAATTGTTAAAAAATAATAATACCCCTATTCCTAGTTCTGATTTTTCTATATTTGATTTCTATTCAATTTACAATACTCAATATGTGCATAAGTCAAAAAATTCTGATGGAATTGAAATGGTTAAATTAACTCATGAATGTTATGAAATCTTCTCTTATATATATGAAGAATATGGAATGATTGGAAATTTTAAATAAAATACAGGAGGTTCGGTATGGCTATCGAAGATATAAAAAAAGAATTGGAACAAAGGTTTGCTGAACCTTTAGATGAATTTTATAAAAGACGAATCATTTTCTGGAATGATGAGGATGGTGAATTCTTGGATGAAGTTAAATCTTTGTCTTTATCTAATGCAAAGGTATTAGTATTGGAAGAAGGTAATCTGTTTGCTTCTAAGAAACTGTTATCAAGTGATGATCAGACATCCAACTATCTTGTCTATAACTCAATCAATGTGGATCCTGAACATGACTGGTTTCTGGATATTAAGTTGTACAGTGATGAGTATCGGGCAGACAAGACGTCTCGTTTAATGCAGGAAATGCAGATTGTAAATACTGTTGAATTACGCAATGCCGTAAAACAATTTCAAGGGTTCTTCAATGCTGCAAGCCGACGTAAATTGGTAGCTTCTTTTGATGGAACAATTGATAAAAAATCGACTTTGTATATGTCTGTTCTTTCTGCAATCTGTGGTGTAAAAGATAGAAAACCAGAGACAATTATCAAAGCTGTTATTTCGGCTGGAGCTGATCTTGAAAATCCAATCAAGATGGATCTTTTAAGATACAGTGCATCTGATTTATTCTGGTCATTAGTACATTCTACAACAGGATTCAATGCTTCTGAAAAAATTGATGATCTAACAAATCATGTTGTATTAAGTGCTATTTCCAGAACGATTTCCAGTGATGTTTTAAGTGGACTGGAATCCAAGTATTCGGATATTCATAGTGGATTTTGCTATGATTTGATTTTCAACTGGATTCATGGTGAAGATAAAAAATCATTTAAAAATATTGCAGATTATGTAACAAGTAATTTATCTTTACTAGATCGTTTCAATTCGTTTGAAATCACAGATTTACAGGAGACAGATGTGTTACCGGTTATTGACGAAGTTATTCTTTCAAAATTAATGTATGCAATCATCAATAAAACAATAGATAGTGATTCTATCATTCGTATCGTTGAAAAGCGTAGAACTTCAGCATGGTATGAGGACTACATCTATTTCTATGAAGGAATCTACCAGGTTGCACTTATGAATCAGTTCTATGAATCACATTTGAATAGTTTTCATCATGTCGAAGCTAAAGATATGTGGAATGCATATATAAACGATTATTATCAAATGGATACATTCTATAGAAAATTCCATATTGCTTTCTCTACTTGTCTTCAGACTTTACATCCTTCTTTAGATGATACATTCAAGGATCTGGCAGATTATGTTGAAAAAGAATATAAGAACTGGTATTTGGATCAATTGGCTTCCAACTGGAACAATGTCATTGAAGCTGATTTAAGGAATACTGGAAAGATCAATGGAATTGCACAACAAACTGATTTCTATCAAGATGTCGTTAAAAAAGTTGATGGAAAAGTATTTGTCATTATATCGGATGCGATGCGTTATGATGTAGCTCATTCTTTAGCCAAACAACTTGAAATTGAAACAAAAGCCGATGTAGAAATAAGTGCACAACAAGGTATTTACCCTACTATTACAAAGTATGGTATGGCAGCTTTACTGCCACATAAGAAATTAGAGTCTATTGAAAACAATGGAACAACTAAAGTTCTTGTAGATGGACATCCAAGTGAAATGAGTGATCGTGATGGTATTTTAAAGTCTTATAGTGAAAACAGTGTGGCTTTAAAATATAAAGATATCATTTCCATGAAACGAGATGACAGACGTGCTGTAGTAAAAGGTAAAGATATTATTTATATTTATCATGATACAATTGATGCTTCTAGTCATAATGATGAAACAACAGTGTTTGATGCCTGTGATAAAGCAATAAATGAAATTAAGAATCTGGTGAATGTGATTTGTAATGAGCTTCAGGGTCTGAATGTCATCATTACATCTGATCATGGTTTCTTATATACATACAAGGAATTAACAGAATCGGATATGATGGAACGTTCTTCCTTTAAGAAAGATATCATTGAACAAGGGCGTCGTTATGTTTTTACAGATAACACTGCCAATCCAGACTTCTTAATGCCAGTAAAAGGAATATATAATGATGCGAATATGCTTGGATTTGCACCAAGAGAAAATATACGTGTCAAGGGTGCTGGTGGAAGTAAGTTTGTCCATGGTGGTATCAGTTTACAAGAAATGTGTGTGCCAGTCATTACATATAAGTATCTGAGATCTGGTTATAAGGCATACAAGATCAATAAAGATAAGTATGATACAAAACCAGTAACAATAGCATTACTTTCTTCAAACCGTAAGATCAGCAATATGATTTTTAATTTGAGTTTCTATCAGAAAGAACCGGTAAAAGATAATTATGTTGTTTGTACTTATAATGTTCATATTGAAGATGCAGTGGGCAATGTTGTTAGTGATACGCAAAAGATTATTGCGAATAAAACAAGTACTGTTGCGAAAGATAGAGAATTTAAATGTACGTTTAACTTGAAATCACAAAAATTTAGTAATACAGAAGCATATTATTTGGTAATTGCAGATGAAGCTGGTGTTCAAATTCCAGTAAAAGAAGAAATGCAAATTGATATTGCGATGGCAATTGATGAATTTGATTTTTTTAGTTAGTTTTAAGGGCTTTATGCCCTTTCATATGCGGATGTGGCGCATCGGTGGGCGCATTAGCCTTATGGATAAAGGTATGCTAGGTTCGACTCCTAGCCTTCTGCACCATATTGAAATCAAAATTTTAGGAGGTCCTTATGGCAGATAGAGAAGAAGTAAAGGCAAAGCTAAGAGATAATTTTGCTGGTAAAATAGTACGAAAAGATCTCACAAAGAAAATTAAAGAAGGAGCTAATGTTCCAGTTTATGTGCTTGAGTTTCTTCTTGGACAATATTGTGGATCTGATGATGAAGGAATTATCGAACAAGGAGTAGAAAAAGTTAAAAAGATTCTTGCTGATAACTTTGTAAGGCCAGATGAAGCACAAAAGACTTTATCTATTTTGCGTTCTAAAGGTTTTTATACTGTTATTGATAAAGTGACAATTAATTTAAACATTAGAACAGATACATATGAAGCAGAATTTTCTAATTTAGGAATAACTGGTATTCCAATTTCAGAAGAATACCCAGAAAAGTTTGATCGTTTATTGTGTGGCGGTATATGGTGCATAGTACAACTAGAATATGAATATAATGAAGAAGATAAGCGTTCAAATCCAATTAAAATTGCAAAGCTAACCCCTATTCAAATGCCACATGTTGATATCAATGAATTAAAAGAGGGACGCAAGGCATTTACAAAAGAAGAGTGGATGGATATCCTACTTCGTTCAATCGGCATGGAACCAGATCAATTATCTGAAAGAGAAAAATGGTTGTTGTTACTTCGTTTAGTACCACTTGTAGAAAATAATTACAATCTTTGTGAATTGGGGCCTAGAAGTACTGGTAAGTCTCATATCTATAAAGAAATATCTCCAAACAGTATCCTTGTATCCGGTGGTCAGACTACAGTTGCAAATCTTTTCTATAACATGGGAAAACGCACAGTTGGACTTGTTGGATTATGGGATTGTGTAGCTTTTGATGAAGTGGCTGGAATTAAGTTTAAAGATAAAGATGGCATTCAGATTATGAAGGATTATATGGCATCCGGATCCTTTGCACGTGGTAAAGAGGAAAAAGCTGCCAGTGCTTCCATGGTATTTGTAGGCAACATCAATCAAAGTGTAGATGTATTACTGAAAACATCTTCTTTATTTGATCCATTTCCACCTGAAATGGGAACAGATACGGCTTTCTTAGATCGTATCCATTGTTATTTGCCTGGATGGGAAGTTCCAAAATTCAGGCCAGATCACTTTACAGATGACTATGGCTTTATTACGGATTACTTTGCTGAATTTATTCGTGAACTAAGAAAAACACAGGAAAGCGATGCATTGGATAAACATTTCAAATTAGGAAAGAATTTAAATCAGAGGGATACGATTTCTGTAAGAAAAACAGTTTCCGGGTTGGTAAAGCTTTTATATCCAAATGAAGACTATACTAAGGATCAATTAGAAGAGATTGTACGTATTGCTTTAGAAATGAGAAGACGTGTCAAAGAGCAGTTAAAGAAGATTGGTGGAATGGAATTCTACGATGTGAATTTCTCATATATTGATAATGATACATTTGAAGAAAATTATGTCTCTGTTCCTGAACAAGGATCCAGTACATTAATTCCTGAAGGTATGTGTAATCCAGGCCAGGTTTATACTGTATCAACTGGTAAATCAGGAATGATTGGCTTATTCCGACTTGAATCGCAGATTTTACCTGGAAATGGAAAACTGACTTGCAATGGTATTGGAAGTGCTCGTGAAGCTAGAGAAAGTACGCAAAATGCATTCAATTATTTAAAGGCAAACAGCAACCGCATCAGCCAATCAATCAGTACAACAACAAAAGATTACATTATCCAATATCAGGATCTGCAAGGTATCGGTATGACAGATACATTATCGTTACCTACTTTAATCGCATTATGTTCTATTGCCATTCAAAAACCTACAGTAAGCTCACTTGCTGTACTTGGTGATATTAGTGTTAGTGGAACTGTATCAAAAGTGGATAATCTGGCAAATACATTACAGGTATGTCTGGATTCCGGTGCAAAGAAAGTATTACTTCCAATCACTTCAGCAGTTGATTTAGGAGCAGTACCACCAGAACTTGTAGGATGTTTTAATTTGATCTTCTTTAACAATGCAGAAGATGCGGTGTTTAAGGCATTGGGTGTGGAATAAATCTAGAGAGGTAAAAGATGATTAATTTAAAAAATGATAAATCATTATTAGATATTAAAAAATTAGCGATTACAAAACGCTTGAATTTTTTGTTGGGATCAGGAGTTTCTACACCAGCTATTCCATTAATGTCTGCTTATAAGGATGATAATGTAGATATAAGAAATAGAAAAATAATAGAAGTTGTTAAAAAAATTTCAAAATCACTTCTTGAGAATGACTATACAAATGATGTTGATAGAGTATTGAATGATTATGAAAAATTAATGTTGAACATTCTAAATATATTAAATCTTTCTAATTCTCGTCAAATTCCGAAAGCAGTTAATATTTTTACTACTAATTACGATTTATTTATTGAAAAAGCAATTGATGTATTATCTCTTAGCCATAGATTTGTTTTTAATGATGGTACCACGGGGTATTTTAAACATTATTTAGATAGTACGAACTATAATAAAACGGTTGCATATAGAGGATTAAATGATAATTATTCAGATGAGATACCAATGATTAACCTTATAAAGCCTCATGGATCCATCAATTGGGCAAAAGAGAATGATTATATTTTGGTTGAAAAAAAAGTAGTAGATAATTCGGTTGTTGTTCCACCAAATGGTGTTGAGGGGGCTGACACATTTATGAATAATCATTTTCATGAAATGTTAAGACTCTTTCAACTAGAATTGGATAAACCACAGTCAATTTTGATTGTTTTGGGATTTTCTTTTCAAGATAAGCATATCGCAAAATTGATAACTAGAGCTTTAGCAAATCCAGAATTGTTGATAATTGCTTTTGGCTATTCTGACGAAGATAAGCAAACTTTTTTAACTAATTTGAACATTCAACAAGCACCAAATAATTTAAAAATATTGATTCCAAGTGATTTTATAGTTGATAGTGGTAATTGTGATGAAAAAGAATTTAAGAATTTTACCATGAAGGAATTTAATGCCTTGATTAAGCTAGGAGATGATTACTTTGAATAGCAAAAAAATAGGAGTTATCGTTGAAGTTGATGGTATATATGCAAAAGTGGGAATGTATAATGAAACTAATGAAGCAGAATTCCTATGGAACGGTGAAATATTAACAGGTCCTAAAGTTGGTGCCTATTTAACTATTAATCAAGGAATGGTTAAAATAATTGCAACCGTTTTTTCAGAAAAAATCATTGATAACCAAAATAGTGCTAACAGTGATGAGTTTAATAATACATTTTCTAAGAATACAATTAATAGGATTATATCGTTAAAAGTTAAAGGAGTGATAAATAATAATAAATTTTCTGTCTCTAGTGAATATGTTCCTATGATTGGTAATATTGTATCTCTAACAACAAAAAAAGAATTAAATATTATATATGGTCTATCAGATAATACCGATGCAATTTTAATTGGTAAATCCCTTCTAGAGGAATATCCTATATATTTACCAATAAATACTATTTTTGCTTCACACATCGGTATTTTTGGAAATACTGGTAGTGGTAAATCTAATACTCTGCATAAATTGTACTTAGAGTTATTTAAAAGTAAGTATATAAAAAAAATAAGTAAAGTTTCACAATTTTATGTAATTGATTTCAATGGAGAATACACTCAAGAAAATCAATTTGGACTTTCCAATCAATATAAACGAGTTTTTAAAATTAATACCAGAATAGAAAGTAAAGAAAATAAAATTCCAATCAAAAAAGATTATCTGTTTGATGCAGATATTCTATCAATTCTATTTGATGCTAGACCAGCAACACAGGTACCTTTTTTGCGAAATGCTCTGAAAATTTTTAACAAAGACATAAAAGATGAAATTGCTTTTGCAGATATCGAAATAGGATTCTTAAAAAGAATAATTCAAGAACATAGAAATGTATCAGCAGATAGTTTAAACAATTGGGTATATGCTGCAAAAGCACTAGGTGTTGATGAAACACTGTTACAATCTTTAACTCTTCATTTTAGTATTGACTATGGGAACTTAAAGGTTAAAACAGAGGATAATCAAAGCATATTAGATGGAGAACAAATCAGTGATACAGGTTTAAAAGTCTTGAAAATTGTTGAAATACGAAATCAGTTAGCAAATAAATATAAAGATTTACCTCCAATAAGAAAATTAAAATGTTTCCTAGAGTTTCAAAGAGTTTATGTTTCTGCTTGGAAATCCACAAATATTGAACATATTAATCCTCTATTTAAACGCATAGAAACTTCTATTTTATCCTTGGAAAAAGTAATTGAAGTTGTTGATAATGTTGAAGATACATTTAAAATGCTTAATGTAATATCTTTATTGGATGCAAATCAAGAAATAACTCGTTTGATTCCAATGCTGATATCAAAAATGATATATGATGAACAAAAAAATCAAGTTTCTAATGATGGCAAAGTTAAAAAAACAAAACATTTAATAATTGATGAAGCACATAATATTTTGAACTCTCAATTTAGAAGAAATGGTGATGATTGGCAGGATTACCGCTTATCTATATTTGAAGAGATAATAAAAGAAGGAAGAAAATTTGGCTTTTACTTAACTTTATCTAGCCAAAGACCAGCAGACATTTCTCCAACTATTATGTCGCAATTACATAATTATTTTATTCATCGGTTAGTAAATGATAATGATTTAGAAATGCTTAAAAATACTATGCCTACTTTAGATGGTTACTCGTTTAATATGATTCCAAATTTAGGACAAGGTGAAGCTGTAATAACTGGAAATTCCATAAAGGTTCCATTACTAATCAAAGTAAATAAAGAGACTATAATTAGACCAAATAGTGACGATGTAATTTTGACTTCTTTATGGAAATGATAAAGAATGTTAAAAATCAAGAAAGATTGAGATGATAATTTGAAACAATTTAATGAAGGAGATGTTGTTTACTTTATTTCCTCTTCTGTCTTTATCAAGAAAGCTACTGTTATTCGTAATGCTGGTGGCTTCTGTAGAATACGATTTTCAGATGGCAATTGTGGTATTTCTGGAACACGTGTTCGTGAAAGTAAATTGTATCGTACATAAGAAGAGGTAGAATTGTTACAAAGTCAAATTGATGATGCTTCTAGTACGAGTGAAAGAGTTAAACTTTCTAAGCAATTAAAGAAGATTAATGAACAATTGCAAGAATTAAATAAATAAGTATGAAGAAGTTGTTCATCACTGGGCAGATAAAATGGAACCAATGAATCTGGATGATGGTGTTAAAGTAAATTATGCTAAGTTCCAGGAATTGTAGGCTAAGATAAAATAAAAACTAACTCCAAGAGCAAAGGCATCTCAATTTACATCTTACCGGCACATGTTAGTTTTATAGAAATATATTACACCGAGATAAAATGCGTAATTGGATAGACCATTCTGAATGAAAGAGGTGAAGAGATGAATACAGATAATGAATTATTAATAAAATTAGATGCTTTGATTTCCAATTGGGAGGATGAGACAGTTGAGTTTAAAGAAGCCAATAATGATTATGATAAGGATAAAATTGGTAGATATTTTTCTGCTCTTTCTAATGAAGCAAATTTAAGAAATGTACAATGCGGATGGTTGATTTTTGGTATTAAAGAAAAAGGTAAAAAGATCGTTGGAACCAATTACAGAGAGAAAAAAGGTCTTGATACGTTAAAACATGAAATTTCATTGCAAACAACGGGTGGTATTTCATTTGTTGAAATTTATGAAGTGGAAAAAGAAGGTAAAAGAATAATTATGTTTCAGATACCTGCTGCAACAGCTGGTATTCCTACAGGTTGGAAAGACCAATATTATGCTAGGGAAGGAGATTCTCTAGTTCCATTATCATTAGAAAAAATGGATCGTATTCGTCAACAGAGTAATCGAGATTGGTCAAAATTGTTTGTAAAGGGTGCTACAATTATGCATCTGAATAAAGATGCGATTAATTTAGCTAGAAACAACTATAAGGAGAAGATGCAAAAGCCACATATTTCTCAAGAAATTGATTCTATGAGTGATGAAGAATTTCTGACGAAAATGAAACTTATACAGAATGGTCGTATTACAAATGCTTGTATGTTGTTACTAGGAAATGAAGATTATGATTACTTATTTGATTACACACCTGAGGCAGCATGGAGGCTATATGATTCTAAAAGTAACATTAAAGATTACGAAATCTTCAAAATTCCATTTATTACATTGAGTGATCGTATTTTTTCTCGAATTCGCAATTTAACATATCGGTATATGCCGAATCAATTAACCTTGTTTCCTTTAGAAACGAAACAATATGACATGTGGCTTTTAAGAGAGCTTATGAATAATTGTATTGCTCATTCTAACTATGCATTAGGAGGAAGAATTAATGTGGATGAAGAAGAGGATGAAATCACCTTAAGAAATCCTGGTTCATTTCTACCTGGCAGTATTGAAGTGGCTCTCCAAAAAAATTACACACCTCCATTTTATCGAAATCAGTTGTTAGCTGAAACAATGATGAAATTCAATATGATTGATACACAATCTATGGGAATACGTAAAGTATATAAGATTCAACAAGAAAAATATTTTCCTATGCCTGATTACAATTTGTCGGTAGGTAATCAAGTTGGAGTAACTGTATATGGTAAAGTATTGGATGAAAACTATACGAAACTATTATTTGAACATTCGGAATTTGATATTCAAACTGTCTTTTTAATCGATCAAGTCCAAAAGCATCATACAATAACAAATGAACAAGTTAAATATTTAAGAAAATTACAGGTTATTGAAGGAAGAATGCCAAATATTTATCTTTCTGCAGACATCGCAAAGACTTTAGAAAAGAAAGAACAATACGTAAAGAATAAAGGGTTTGATGATGAATATTATCGTGATTTGATTATTAAATACCTTAAAGAATACAAAAATGGGACAAAAGAAAATTTTAAGACTCTATTGATAGATAAATTACCTGAAAGTCTTAATGAGAAACAAAAAGAAAATAAAATTCGTAATTTATTGTATTCATTGAGAAGAAGAGGAGTTATTGAATGTAAAGGAAAATACTCTAGATATGCTTCTTGGGTATTGACGGATCAAGATTAGATTTTAAACAGCAAACAATTTTAGTTTTCAACCGGATAAATTTGAAAAATAAAAATAATTTATCCGGATATTTATCCGGATAGTGTTTATTAAACATTCTAAAAAGTGCATAAATATCAGGCATAATGACCGGATAAATTGAGAAAATAAAAAATAATTTATCCGGATGTTTAGTAAGTCAACATACAGTTATTGTTAGTTAAAGCGCATAATTACTTGGCTTTTAAGCTTACTAAAATCAAAAATTAAATTGTGTATAAATGAATTGGATAAATTGATTGAAGATGTTAAGAAGATATCTCAAAAAGAACATTTAAATTGTAATCTTGAGGCAATATCTGAAGAATGGAAGAGTAAACAACCACGTAAAAGCTTTATAAAAACTGCTGTGAAGGGAATGAAAATGATAAAAGGTACTGCAGAGTTTGGAGTAGCAAGTACCACTCTTATTCAATTTGTACAAAGTTGTATTTAAAGGATGGAGATGATAATTTGAAACGATTTAATGAAGGTGATGTTGTTTACTTTATATCCTCTTCTGTCTTTATCAAGAAAGCTACTGTTATTCGTAATGCTGGTGGATTTTGTACCATTCGATTTGAAGATGGAAATTGTGGGACTTCTGGAACACGTGTTCGTGAAAGTAAATTGTATCGTACAGAAGAAGAGGCAAAGAAAGTTGTTGAACAACATCAAAATGCAAACAAGTGGAGATGATGGTTTCTCCACTTTTACTTTGGATTGGCAAATACAATACCACCCATTCTTGATCTGTAGTAATCAAGAGTATACGTGTTGGTTTGCCAGTCCTTTTTTGCATCTTCAAACGTATTGGTAATGCCATCATAGTTACCATCCTGAATTGTAATGTTATTACCATCTACTTTTAAAACAATACCAACATGATTTTTTCCTAGTCCTGAAAATACAGCTCCTGCTTTTGGCGTTGAAGATCTTTCAAATTTATCTGGATGTGCTCTAACAAGTTCATCTACACAATCCCATCCATTACCAGTAAAGCCTGGATCATAGCCATATAGTTCATAGAATCTACCCCAGGCAAACCATGTGCATTGGCCACATAATCCTGCTTTAGCATATGGATTTTTCGTAATCCATGCTTCCATGTTATTAAAGTTTGGATTAGTTCCACCTCTAAAGGTAATCCCTACATAACGCATTACATGATCTACATAGGATGGATCTCCATATCCAGAAACATTTAATTCTTGCTTTTTCATATCTGAAAATTGTTGTGCATTGTATTTGGAATAACCTCCAAAATTAGAAATTGCCCAATCAATATAGCCAGACCCATAGTTATATCCTTGTAAAGCTAGATAGATGTGTTCTGTATCTGAAGGATCTTTTACATTTGCTTTTTTAACACAATCCGAAAAAGTATGTGTGCCTACATCTATAGAATATTCCGGTTCAGTAATACCATTTGGAACTCTTGGATATTTTGTATTGTATCCAGATTCACTGGCCTGCATCGGATCATTTCCTTTGCCACCAGATTCTTGCATCATAATAGCTTGTAATAAAGAAACATAATCCTCTATATCATATTCTTTTGCATATTTTCGGATCGTATCTTCATATGCAATTACTTCTTCACTTAAAGAAACAATTTCACTATTAGATCCACCATCTTGTGCTAATACACTAAATGTTCCAATAAACAGAGTAACCACTATTAAAAAAATCAATCCTGTTCCAAAAGAAAAGAGTGTATTCAATGTGGATACACTCTTCTTAACAATATGAAATGATTTCTTTATAGCATGTGTTGTATTTTGAACAATAGGCTTAGAAACAAATTGTTTTGTAGTTTGTTTCATCTTTGTAGCATTCAATTTATTCACAACATGCTTTTTTGCCTTGGATATATAAGAAATTCTCTGTGGATGAATACCATGATTTGATTCAATAATCGATTTCTTATTAGTTGATTTGATCTTATATTCATGATGTTTTTGTTTAATAAGCTTTGTAGCTCGATATTTAGATTCAATTACAGTTTGCTTGGCTGCAACACTCACTTTATTTGTGGCCTGTACCTGAGCATTGGATTTAACAGAAGCATCTTCTTTTCTATCAACATTTTTATTATGAATCGTTTGTTGCTTAATAAAATGTTGAATATTTCCCTTTATATCTTTTGTTTTAATAGCTTGCATTTTTTGCTTTGTCTTAATATCTCTCAAATTCGTCAACTCCTTTGTATGTAAAAAAAGCAGAAGTTAAATTCTGCTTATTAGTGGAGTATCATTTGTTTAGATGTAAATAGAGAATAGAAATAATCATCAAAATCATCCCAATTGCTAAAGAATTTTTATATACAAACTTTTTGATTTTCATATCTTTTAAAACATATTCAAAGTTTTTATCATTATATTTTATTGCTATTTCCTTGCCGAATGGATATTCCTGTTCGTCTAATTCAATATTTAAAATGGATTGGATTTTTTGATTTTGATTATTTGTAAATTGCACAACGGGCATGTAAACATAATAATCTTCTTTGTCGTAATATTTTTCTTCATAGTCAATTACTTTGGCAATTGCTGAATTTTTATATTTTCTATACTTAAAATGATATATAGTGTATTGCGCGAACCCGATAGCTAAAAAAACGGTAGAAATCTCCTCTAAAGCAAAGTATCTTTGCTTCATTAATAAGTGCTCTATATTTAACATAATTAATTATCCTTTTTCAAATCTTATTCTTTTCTCAATTATATCTTATATCTTATGAAACTCCAAATAATAGGGAAGATTCTAGTGATTACGCATGAAATAATCTTCAATTTTCCATGTTTGAAGATTATTTATTTTTTTATATACTTTAATAGTGTATTGGTGTACACTATTATTATGAAAAGATATGTTACTTATCCTGACTGGGTTGAAAAGTTTCGTTCTCCTGGTCATACAATCAAAAAAACGAAACAAGGCTATGGTCTTTATTCGTGTACTTCTAAATATGTGCCTGGTGGTAAACCTAAAAGTATCCAG
>NZ_QSPK01000010.1:0-339 GCF_003436425.1 Eubacterium sp. TM05-53 | reverse complement strand
TATTTATTTTTTTATATACTTTAATAGTGTATTGGTGTACACTATTATTATGAAAAGATATGTTACTTATCCTGACTGGGTTGAAAAGTTTCGTTCTCCTGGTCATACAATCAAAAAAACGAAACAAGGCTATGGTCTTTATTCGTGTACTTCTAAATATGTGCCTGGTGGTAAACCTAAAAGTATCCAGGCTTATCTTGGTAAGATCACTCCTGATGGATTTATTCCTAAGTCTGTCGTTTCTAAACATCCTGTCTATGTTGAATACGGGTTGAGCCATTTCATTATTTCAAGCTTTAAACGAGATCTGATTCGCAGTTCTTTTAGAGCTACAGATGA
>NZ_QSPK01000001.1:87304-118509 GCF_003436425.1 Eubacterium sp. TM05-53 | reverse complement strand
ATTTTAATTCCAATGTGTGCCTTGGAGCAAAGCGGAAAGGAATGGTTGGTTTTTATGAAGATAATAGATAATGATTTGACAATTCAAGAAGTGTGTGGGTGTATTGGTGGATATCATCGGTGTTCATTGGGGGATGGATATCCCTTTTTATATGTGAGTTTAAAATTTCAAGAGATTTTTGGTTGGTCAAAAGAAGAGATTGAAACTCGATTTGATAATAAATTAATGAATATGGTGCATCCAGAAGATCGTAATCTTGATCTTTTTCATTCTGTCTTTCGTTTGTTAGGAAAAGATGGATATCACTATGTGAGTGAGAGTATAGATATAGAGGGGGATTCTATACTGCATGGAAACATTTCGGATGTGACAGAGTTTATTCGTGAAAAGGAACAGAATAATATCTTATCGGCCTTGACTATGGATTATACTTCTTTAGTGCTTTGTGACTTGAAACAAGATACAGTGGAAGTGATTAAGCAGGATGAGAGTTGTGCTGAAATGAATGGGCATAGTTATAGTGAAAGTTTAAATTATTTCTATGATAATGTACTGATGAAGGATTCTTGTCCAAATTATATGGATCTTTTATCGAATGCTTCTTTAATGCGTACATTAAAGGAACAGGGTTCTTTAGAATGGCAGTTTCAAATTGTCCCAGATGAGAATGGAGTATCGAATTTAGGGGCAAGGGCAGTATTTCTATATGAGGATTTGAACCATTTTAAGATTATAATGGGTTTTCGTCCAATTGATGAAATTGTAAAGAGGGAAAAAGTATTAGAACTTCAAAGAGAGATTATTGAGGGCCTTGGTAAAGAATATTTTTCCATATTATTGTTGGAATTGGATAGTGGTCAAATCTTTTCTTATCGTGAAGTGGGGGAGAATGGTAAGTGTATTGCGGATTTTTGTCGTAAATATGAAAATCAGTGGTGTGCATTCTTGCCGGCTTATGCCGATGAGATTGTGACGGATGAAAGTCGTGAGAATTTCTTAGATCAGCTTTCGTTAGATGCGTTATGTTCAAATCAAGATGATTTTTCAATGACCTATGAATTTAAAATGGGTAATCGTATTATTTTGCATCAGACACGTATTGTGTATGTTTATAAAAAAGATCGTAGTCGTGTGGCAGTGATTGGTACAAGAAACATTGATGATTTGATTAAGAAGGAACGTATGCAGGAGGCAAAATTAAAAGAGGCGTATATTGTGGCGGAAGAGGCGAATAAGGCGAAGACGGATTTCTTAAACAATATGTCGCATGATATTCGTACGCCTATGAATGTGATTCTTGGCTACAATGCGTTGATGAAGCAGTATTTGACAGATCCAATCTTAGTGGATTATCAAAATAAAATAGAACAGAGTGGCAAGCTATTATTGTCGATTATCAATAATGTGCTGGATATGGCGCGTATTGAGAGTGGTAAGATGGTTGTCGAAGAAAGAGCCGAACAAATCGGGATTGTAGTAGAAGAGCTCGAGAGCGTATTCGAGTCGAGTGCACAAGAAAAGAATATTGTATTTACAACGAGTGTGGATGTGGATCATAAACATATTTTGTGTGATGGTTTTAAGGTTCGTGAAATCTTAATGAATCTAGTTGGTAATGCGTTTAAGTATACGCCTGATGGTGGTCGTATTGAGATTGATGTGAAGGAATTGGATTGTGAAAAACCTGGTTATGTCAAAATTCAAACACAGGTCAAAGATACGGGTATTGGTATGAGTGAAGATTTTCTTCCAACTTTGTTTGATTCTTTTTCTAGAGAATACAATACAACGATAGGAAAAGTTTCGGGTACAGGTCTAGGTATGGCGATTGTCAAGAATCTTGTGGATATGATGGATGGAGAGATTTGTGTCAAGAGTAAACTGGGTGAGGGTACTTGTTTCACTCTTACTTTTGAGCATAGAATATCGGATGAGGAATGTATAGAATTGAATCAAGAATTAGATGTTCTGGATGAAAAATCTGTCTTACAAGGTAAGCATGTATTACTTGTGGAAGATAATGAATTAAATGCCGAGATTGCGATGGCCATACTTGAACAGAGTGGTTTAATATTGGATCGTGTTGAGGATGGTTTAGCTTGTATAAATCGGTTGTCTGAAGTGGATGCAGATTTGTATGATTTGATTTTGATGGATATTCAAATGCCAAATATGAATGGGTATGAGGCGACAAGAAGAATTCGTCAATTTGAGAATTCAAAAAAGGCAAGTATTCCAATTCTAGCTATGACGGCCAATGCGTTTGAGGAAGATAAGAAAATGGCAATGGATGCAGGTATGAATGGGCATGTTTCTAAGCCAATTGATGTGAATGTATTGGAAAAACAGATTCTGAACATATTCAAAAAAGTGTCATAATTGGCACTTTTTTCTATACAAGGCATATATTTCCGGTTTATAATGTTGATAGTTCGATGCAAAGGAGTGGTAATTATATATGAGATTTTTTGATTACATTGATACTATCGAAAAGCCTACAATTGACAATATTCGAGTTATATATAAGGCTGTAAATGAGAAGTATGATGATCTCATAGACATGGCACTGGAGCCGAATAGTAAGAATTATAAAAAGTGGGTTCAGAATATGGAGTGTTTAAAAAAGTCTGAAAACATGATGATTGATTGTATTGGCAATAACCAGATCACTGATACGGAGTGGTTAGAGCTTATGTATAATATTTATCGTTATCAAGTTAAATATGGTGGTTTAAAATACCTTACAATTGAATTATAGAAAAAGGGACGTATGATATACGTCCTGATTTTTTTAGTTTAATTTATCTTGTACGATTTTCTTTACCATTGGATATGCGATTAATGCGATCACAATACCTGCAGCTCCTTGGACTACGTTGGCTGGAATTTCACTTGCGGCTACGATCCAGCTTCCTTTTAATATGTATTTGGCAATGAAGTATCCAAATACCATAATGACAGATCCTAATACGTAGCTTGAGATTTGTTTCGGTTTAGAGTAGTTTTTCATAAGTAGTGATACAACGATGGCTTCTAGTCCTTTGATGATTAGGGTAAAGAAGAAGTAGTGTCCGTATCCTCCGGCTACATCGGCTAATGCGCTTCCTAAGCCTCCAATTAAGAAGCTTTCAAATGGATTTAAAAAGCTTGCGAATAATAGGATGAATCCGTCTCCTAGATTGAAATATCCGTCTAATGCGTTTGGTACTTTGATAAACATGGTTGCCACAAAGACAAGTGCCATACCGAGTCCTGTAAGTACGATTTCGTATGTTTGTTTATTTTTCATCATTAATTCCTTCTTTCTTACAACTTATTGACTATTATACTTGTTTCTGTATATAAAAAAATATACAATTATAAAAAATAAATAGGGGACAGTTATATGAAGAAGTATCAGGTAATTTATGAGATGTATAAGGAATCCATTCTTTCTGGAATCTTAAAGTATGGGGATCGTGTGGATTCGATTCGTGAATGTGTAAAGAAGATGAATGTGTCTAAGACAACAGTGGAGAATGCGTATAATAAGTTGGTTTTGGATGGGTTTATTTCAAGTCAGGAAAAGGTGGGGTATGTGGTGAGTATGAATCCGGAGCGTATCTTACTGCATCAGGAGATCTTGGATTATTCTTCGAGTCACAAGGAAAAATCGTATGATTATGATTTTCGGATTCAGTCGGTTTCTTTTGATTCGTTTGAAACGACAATTTGGAAACGATATATGAAGGGTGTTTTGAATGATAAGCGGTTGATGTCAAGTTATGGTCTAGCGCAGGGTGAGTATGGATTAAGACAGGCTCTATGTAAGTATGTATATCAGAATCGGAATATTTTGTGTTTTCCTGAGCAGATGGTGATTGGTTCAAACTATCAGTCTTTGTTGTATATATTTTGTGGGATGTTAGACAAATCAAAGGTGATTGGTTTAAGTACTTTAGTAGATGATCAGGCTAAGCAGGTGTTTTTGTCGTATGGTTTTCATGTTGAATATTTAAATCCAGATTCTTTTGTGAAGGATATTCAAAGGTTGAATGTGGATGTTGTCTATGTGAATACGACTTGTTTTACGTCTAATAGACAGTCTATGAGTGAAAGAATTCGTGAGGAATTAGTTTCCTTAGAGAATGTTTTGATTCTTGAGGATGATTATAATGGAGAGCTTGTGTATGCTTCTAAGATCAAGACTTCGTTGTGTTCGAAAAGTAAGAATGTGATTTATTTTTCTTCGTTTTCAAGATTATTATTACCGAGTCTTCGTATTGGGTACATGATTTTAAATGAGGAGTATATGCGTAAGTATAGTGCTTCTTATTTTGGTCCGACAACGAGTAAAATAGAGCAGGTGGCTTTTACGCAGTATATTGTGGATGGGTATTTGCAGAAGCATTTAAGAAAGCTTATTCGTGAGTATAAGGAGAAGCATTTGTATTTAAAGAAGTTGATTGATACGTATGTGGGTTGTTCGTATATTTTGGATGAGACATATATGGCGTATTGGTTAAATTTGGATGTGGATGTTTCTTGTTTTAAAGAATTGTGTGAATCGAATCGTGTTGCCATTAGTATTAGTAATGGGCGTATTGGATTGTCTTTTGCGAGTATGAATAAAGAATTGATGTTAGATGGTGTGATTCGTCTTGCAGAAATATGGAAAGAGTGTTAAAATTTTATCGATTCGACAGTGAAGAAGATAAGTAGGATTAAAATGGCTTGTGTATAGAGAGAGGGCGTTTGGTGAAAGCTCTTCGGGTGTTTTGATTTGAAGCTACTTTGGAGTTGAAACGTAGTCGGCGTTAACGAGTGAATTGAGGGCATTTTTCGATTTTGAAAAATGAACTAGGATGGTACCGCGTAATTATACGTTCCTAGAAATAGGAGCGTTTTTTTATTTGGAGGAAAGAAAAGATGAAACAATTAACTGGTAATCAGATTCGTCAGATGTTCTTGGATTATTTTAAATCTAAGGGACATATGATTGAGCCGGGCGCAAGTTTGATTCCGCACAATGACCCAACATTATTGTGGATCAATGCGGGTGTTGCGGCTTTGAAGAAATATTTTGATGGTAGTGAAAAACCTGCTTCAAATCGTATTGCGAATGCGCAGAAGTCAATTCGTACAAATGATATTGAAAATGTGGGTCGTACTGCTCGTCACCACACTTTCTTTGAAATGTTAGGAAACTTCTCGATTGGAGATTATTTCAAGGATGAAGCGATTCAATTTGCTTGGGAATTTTTAACAAGTGAAGAATGGATGGGTATTGATAAGGAAAAATTGTATGTGTCTGTATATACAGATGATGCGCGTGCTTATGAAGTATGGACTACAATTTGTGGTGTAGATCCTAGTCATATTTTAAAGACAGATGATAACTTCTGGGAAATTGGTAAGGGACCTGGTGGACCAGACAGTGAAATTTTCTTTGATCGTGGAGAAAAATATGATCCTGAGGGATTGGGTGAAAAATTATTCTTTGATGAAATGGAAAATGATCGTTATGTAGAAGTATGGAATGTCGTATTCTCTCAATATGATTGTGATCCAAGTATTGATCGTAAAGATTATAAGGAACTTCCTCAGAAGAATATTGATACAGGTATGGGTCTTGAGCGTTTGGTTGCCTTAGTTCAGGATGGAGAAACAAACTTCGATACGGATTTATTCTTGCCTATTATTCGTGCAACAGAAGCTATGGCGAAACATCCTTATGAAGGTGAATATAAGATGGCTTACCGTGTTATTGCGGACCACGTTCGTACAGTGACTTTTGCGTTGAGTGATGGTGCTAACTTCTCAAATAGTGGTCGTGGTTATGTACTTCGTCGTGTACTTCGTCGTGCGGTTCGTTATGGTTTAAAATTAGGTTTGGATGAACCATTCTTATATAAATTAGTTCCTGTTGTTGCGGATTTAATGCAGGATTTCTATCCATATTTGCAGGAGCATGTTGTGTTCAACCAAAAGTTGATTAAGGTGGAAGAAGAAACTTTCAAGAAGACTTTAAAGGTTGGTCAGGCATTACTAGACGAAGAGATCAGCAAGGCTAAGGATGGTAAGCTTAGTGGTGAAGTTGTCTTTAAATTGTATGATACGTATGGATTCCCATTTGAATTGACACAAGAAATTGCCGAGGAAAGTGGAATTAGTGTAAGTCGTGATGAATTTGATGCTGAAATGAATAAACAAAAAGAGCGTGCTCGTAATGCGCGTAATGTAAAGGATTCATTCGCATCTCAAAATGAAGAGTTGATGAACTTCAATGAGCCTAGTGAGTTTATCGGTTATGATCACTTGTCTTGTGATGGTAAGATCATTGCCTTATTTAATGCAGAAGGTAAAATGGTTGATTCTTTAGAAGATGAAGGTATGATCATTTTAGATGAAACTTGTTTCTATGCCGAAAGTGGTGGGCAGGTTGCCGATAAGGGAATGTTTACAGCTGATGGTGTAGAAGTAGAGGTATTGGATGTTCAAAAGACTCGTAATAAACAGCATATTCACACAGTAAAAATCAATAGTGGTGTATTAGAAAAGGGTATGTCTTTACATGGTGAAGTGAATGTCAAAGATCGTTTGGCAACTACCGCAAACCACTCTTGTACACACTTGTTGCAGTCGGCTTTAGTTAAGGTATTGGGTGATCATATTCACCAGGCTGGATCTTTTAACTGTCCTGAATATTTGCGTTTTGACTTTAATCATTATGAAAAGGTTACGGCTGAACAATTGGCTGAAGTAGAACGTATTGTGAATGAATATATTAGTGCGGCATATCCAGTAACAAAAGAAGTAATGCCTATTGAAGAGGCGAAGAAGTCTGGTGCCACAGCACTATTTGATGAGAAGTATGGAGATACAGTTCGTGTTGTAACAATGGGTAATGTATCTAAGGAATTCTGTGCTGGATGTCACGTAGAAAACACAGCTCAGATTGGTCTATGCAAGATCATTAGTGAGGAAAGTATTGGTTCAGATTCTCGTCGTATTACGGCTAAGACTAAGTTTGCGGCTTACCAAGATTTTGCACAAGAACACACTATGTTAGAAAATATTGCGGATAGTGCGAAACAAAAGGGTATTAAGAATATTGATACTAAGGTTGAAACTGCTTATAAGACTATGCATGATATGCAAAAGGAAATCGATAACTTGAAAAACCAAATCTTTAATTTGAAGTCAAAAGAGTGGGCTACTGAGGCTAAAGATTTTGGGAAAGTCAATGTATTGATTAAATCCGTTTCTGGAATGGATGCAGGTGCATTGAAGGATATTGTTTCTAACTTAAAGGCTAGTGATGACAAGATGGTTGTATTCTTCGTTAACACAAATGGAGAAAAGGTTGTCTTTGTATCTGGTGCAGGTAAAGAGGCTGTTAAGGCTGGTGTACATGCGGGTCAATTGGTTAAGAAAGCAGCTCAAATCTGTTCTGGTAATGGTGGTGGAAAGCCAGATATGGCTCAAGCCGGTGGTAAGGATGCTTCTAAGGTCGATGAGGCTATCCGTGCAATCACAGAAGAATTGAAAAGTTTATAAGAGTAATTAGGATATGCCTTGTGCATATCCTTTTGTTTGTCATAAAATTGACATAACTTAACATACATTTTATAATTTTCATATGTATTGAAAGGGTTTTAAATATGAATAATGAGCATTGGTATGTATTATTAACCATTCGTTCGAAGGAAGAGGAAGTATGTAAATACTTGAATGAAAACGAGGGTATTTTTGCGTTTAGTCCTAAGATGGAGTTTTATCATAGGGTTTCTAAACAGATTCAATTGCGAACTTTATTCGGTGGCTATGTATTTGTGGTGAGTAAATTGTCACAGGTAGAAGTGGATCGTATTTTTAGAAAGTTTCCTTTGGAGAGTGTTTTTATTCACGAATTAAAATATAAAGAGGATATTTCTGCATTAACAGATGAAGAGATTCGTATTCTTACGATGTTGATGGATGACAAGAAGATTCTTCGTATGTCTTATGGTGTATTACTAAACAATAAGATTCATGTGACAAGAGGTCCGTTAGTAAATATGGATGATTATATTATTAAGTATGATAAGCATAATCGTTTGGCTACATTGAATTTGAATTTCTTGAATCAGATATGGAAAGTGGGAGTCACCTTAATTGAATAGTGTGATAAAATGGATGTGTTGTGGACATGTCCATTTTTATAGAGGGGTAAAGGGTAATGAAAAATGCCATTGTTTTAGCGTGTGATAATAGTTATATGGATAAGTTGGAAACAACAATTAAATCTATTTGTGCGCATAATAAGAATATTAAGTTTTATATCTTAAATGAGGATCTACCAATTGAGTGGTTTCGATTGATGACAAAGAAGTTGTCTTATTTTAATTCGGAAATATTAAATATTAAGGTTTCGGGCGATAGTTTTAAGAAGTTTAATTGTCCATCGACACATATTAAATACCAAACTTATTTTAGATATTTAATTCCTGAATATGTTGAAGAAGATAGAGTCCTTTATTTAGATTGTGACATGATTGTGACAGATTCACTGGAAGAATTGTTTAATATGGATTTAAATGGATGTCCAGTGGCAGCTGTGGTGGATTTACCAACAACAGATTCAGGTTTTAATGCAGGTTTATTATTGATTGATAATGCGTATTGGAAAGAGAATCGTATATTAAATCAATTAATGGATTTAACTGTTCAATATCATGATCAAGTTTATGCGGATCAAGGTATCTTAAATATGTTGTTTAAGGATAGATGGTGTAGATTATCATTAACATATAATTTACAGGTGGGTTCGGATAGTCAGGAGTTTAAACTTGGAAATGATAGTTGGTATACATTGTTTGATGGAATGCCAAAAGTTATTCATTATAGTTATGTATATAAGCCTTGGTTGATTTATAACAGGACTCGTTTTAAAGATATTTGGTGGTTCTATTATGGTATATCGTGGGATAAAATCATATTGGGTGAGACAAGGGTATATGATAATTTTAATAATTTAATTGATGTGCCAAAATACAATGCGGTTACTTATACGAACACACAGGATTTACATGAAATTGAAGCATTGATTGAAAATTTGCCTAATGTTAACTTTCATATATTAGCACATACTTTATTTGGTCCTCGAGTTGTCTCTTTAGAAAAGTACATGAATGTTTCATTATACCCAGAATTTAATCTTTTTAAAGAGACTGAGGTATTAAATACGATGGATATTTATTTGGATGTGAATTATGAAGGGGAAGTTGATTATATTATCAATAGAGTTCATAAGATTGGCAAGCCGATTTATTCATTTGAAAGTACAAATCATGACGTCTCGGGATTGAATTACATTTATAAAGATAATGATGTAGAAAATATGATAAAAGACATAAATGAATATCTACAAAATGTATAATTATAAGTGTATAAGCTGAAAATGGCGGATGATTCTATGTCCGCTTTTAATAGGAGTGAAAGGTAATGAGATTGTTAGAAGAATGTTATAAAGATGAGTTTGATGATTTACCAGATAATGAATACATTTTTGGTCATGAGGATGGGCAGAAGACTGTTTTATCTCCGTATAGAATACTAATTAATCACTATAATAAATATCAACATGAATATTCAGATTTATTTTATAACAATTTAGATATTCCTGAATTTTGGTGTGTTTATCCAGAATGGGATAACGGGAAAATTATGTACCATGGTGAGAAAAAGGCAAGTATATTCTTTAAAGAACCAGTAACAAAAAGAAATGTTCATAAAGTGGAATGGTTAAATAATGGGTTTAATTATAAAACAGACTATTATGATTTATATGGATTAAAGTTTTTTACAGAGTATTATGATCAAACTATAGGTTTATTATTAACGTCATTTTATAATGATGATAAAAAAGAGATTTTATCTATACATCATAGAAATGAAGTGTTTTTTGTTAATGAATTGAATAAAGCAAAGATGTTTTATACTTATAAAGAATTTGTTCAATATGTAGAAAGCTTTAAAGAAGGGTAAATTATGTCGGTATATGTATTTAATTTATTAGTTGGATTTAGTCCAAATGGTATAGATAATGCTCAAGGTTACCGAGAAAAAATGTTTGATCAGATTGGATTAGATAGTAAATATGTTTTTACTGAATTTCCAGAAATGAGAGATATCATGCTATATAAAAATACTGGTATCCCAGTTACAAAAATGCTTACTCCTCATTTAAAGTTAACGAAAAGAGATCATTTTGAATTCGTTGACGAAACAGAATCTATGATACAAGTGATTAAAACAAGTATGAATATATCCAATATTGTACGTTTAGAAAATAATATACAATTTTGTAAGGATGGCAATTTGGAATGTGAAATTCACACATTACCTAATAATCAGCGTTATTTTTATGAAATTATTTATTTCAAAGAGAATTGTTTGATCAAAAAAGATTTTTATTCAGGTGGAATAATTTACTCAGATTTTTTTGTGACAGCAGAAAATGAAGATGGTAGTCTTTATGCAAAAACTGTGAAAAGGACATTTTATAATGAAGATGGTGAAATTTGTTTTGAACAAATTGGTGATAATTATTATCTTTGTAATGGTAAAATGTTAAACCAATATGATTTATTAGATTTATTTTTTGATTCATTAGACTTGAATGATAAAGATGTTTTACTTTTGGATCGAGCATATGATTTAAAATTTAATGATGTAATTTTTGAAAAAAGATTAGCTTGCAAAAAAATTTGTGTAATTCATTCAGGACATTATTTTGAACCATACCAATGTCAATATGCATTGTATTTAAGTTATGAATATTATTATTGGTTCAAGTATGCAAAATACATTGATTTATTTGTGGTATCAACAGAAAGTCAAAAAACAGATTTAGTGAAGGTGTTTAATGATTTCGAATATGATATTCCAAAAATTAAAGTGATACCAGTTGGTGCTATCAAAAATTTATGTGTTAATAATGATAGAAAAATAAATTCGATTATTACAGCATCTAGATTAGTGAATGAAAAAAGAGTTGATTTAATAATAAAATCTGTAATAAAAGCTCATAATACGCAAAACGATATATCTTTAGATATATATGGTGATGGTGATGAAGATATAAAATGTGAGTTAAGAAAAATTGTAAAAGATAATAATGCAGAAAGTTATATAAGATTTATGGGGTATCAATCGTTGGAAAATGTATACAAAAATTATGATTTATATATTTCAATGTCAATGTTTGAAACCTTTGGCTTAACACTTTTAGAAGCGGCTGCATCTGGATGTGCACTAATTGGACTGGACGTGCCTTATGGAAATGCTACTTTTATAAAAGAAGGATATAATGGTTATCTGGTTGATTATAGTTATAATCAGAGTGAGGAGAGTGAAATTGAGTTGGTAGAATCGGTGTCTGAAAGAATATTAAAAATAGTAAATGATAAAGAAATATTAAATGAATTTAGTAAAAATTCATATGTATTAGCAAATAATTTTTTATTAGATAAAGTTGCGTACAAATGGGAGAAAACATTAAATGAAACGTAAATCTTAAGTTTTTTGCTTAATTATCTTTGTTAAAATAATATTTATACTTGATTGAAATTTTTGGAAAGGAAATAATATGAATATTCATGTAACAAATATATATGGTTTTTCGCCTACCAGTGTAGTTTTATTATCTCAACACGAAGTGAGAAATATAGCCAGGAGTTTAGGGTTTAATGAACTAGGAGTATATATATATGATTCTTATACGGAACCATATAATGAATTGAGTTCTAGGCTTGATGGAATTATTGCGCGTGTATCGCCAGGCGATGTTGTTTTTTTTCAATCACCAACATGGAATGGTTACGAATGGGATAGTGCTTTCGTAGATAAATTAAAGGCGTATGGGTGCCGAATTGTAATGTTTATACAAGATGTACCACCATTACAATTTGAAAGTAATTATTATTTGATGTCTAAATTTTTATCCATATACAACAAAGCTGAAGTGATTATCGTGCCATCTGAAAAAATGTATCAACGTTTAGTAGAAGAAGGGTTAACAGTGAAAAAGTATATAGTACAACATATGTGGGATTTTAGTGTTGATCAATCACTATATAGTCCTTCTTTCCAAAAAAAAATATATTTTATAGGCGATGTATCCCGTTTTCCTTTTATTCAATATTGGCATTACAACACTGAATTGTACGTGTTCGGAAATAAAATGGAGAATTATGATTATAGTAAAGTTCATTTTGGGGGATGGTTGAATAAAACTGAATTGTTGTTAAAACTTTCTAAAGGTGGTTTTGGATTGGTTTGGGGGAATTCAGAGGATCCTGAAGAAGAGAAGGATTATTACAAATTAAACTGTTCTTATAAGCTGTCATCTTATTTGTCTGCGGGTATACCGGTTATAATTCCAAATTACTTATCCAATGCAGATTTCATTAAAGAAAAAGGTATAGGATTTGTGGTATCGAGTTTAGAAGAAGTTAGTCAAGTTGTTCAGAGTTGTTCTGAAGAAGAGTATAATCGAATGGTTTCTAATTTAAAACAAGTACAATATTTAATCAACAATGGCTATTTCACTAAGAAATTATTCGTTGATGCGATTATGGTTTTAGAGTAAAAAGTTAACTATAATATAATTTTGGTTATTTAATTGGTTATAGAAATTTAATTATCAATTCTTTGTTCTTGTTTAAAAGGTAACAAATGTATATTTTTGATTAAAAAGTGGTTAGAAATCAATTATTTTACTTGAATAAATCAAGCTTTCCGTTTACTATTAAACCTAGTAAGGGAAGAGTGTATTCTTTTTATGTACTCTACTTGATTTTTTTGTTTTTAATTTGAAGGGCTTCGTATAAATTAAAAAGTTTAAGGGAAGGAATGAGTGTATATGTCGAAAAAGAAAAATGTTAGAAGAAAAAAATCGAACAATCTTTTAAAGGGTGTAGCTGCTGCTGGGGCTGTTGTAGGTGGCGGAACTATTTTTGCGGGTAACAATGCTGTTTATGCTGCTGAAATTGGTAGTGAAACTACTTCTACTCAACAATCAGAAAACGTTGTATCAGAATCAGTTTCTGAATCTACAACAGAATCTTTATTAAATAGTACATCAAACCAAAGTGTAACTAGTGTTAAGAACACAGTGTTTAGGAGTGCTTCTGAACCAATGGTTAGTATGGTTACAGATACTAAAGAAGAATCTCCTAAAGGAGAAGTTATTAGTAATGATTCTACAAATGTTCAAGAAAACAACACTATACAAGAAGAACAAGAAGGAACTAGTGATGATGTTGAAGTTTTGCAGGATGAAGAAACTACTAATGAGAATCAAAATGAAAATATTGATCCTTCAACTGAAGAAAATGATTTAACTGAGCAAACATCTGAACAATTAAGTGCATCTATAAGTGCATCTACATCAGCGATGTATAGCGAGGCTACTAAACAAGAATCTTTAAATGTTGCAGTGTCTAATTCCTTATCTTTATCTAATGCAAATCAATATGATTCAAATGGTAATCCGTTGTCTGGTTCTGAATCAGATTCTTATAGAGATTCATTATCTAATGCAATGAATGAATATAATGAGAAATATAATTCAATTAGCGAAGATTATGAAAGTAAAATCAATTCTGTAAAAGCTGAAAATACATATTTACAAATGATTTTTACACAAATTGAAGATCAGAAGATAAAAGTTGATAAAGCATATTCAACTTGGAAAAATAATAATCTGGATATACTTGATTATAATAAAAATCAATTCTATAAGGCTGTAGATGTTTTAGTTGAGTTATATGCAAAATATTACTTATATCAAATAGAAAATGATGAACCTGAAATTGATGAAAATACATCTTGGGTAAAAAATGAAGGTGATAATAACTTTGTTAAAGTAGACTATACGGCAAATGGTAAAAATCAGTCTGCATATTTTGACTATGTTATAACTGATGCTGAAGATAATCGTATAGATCAACCTGATAATTGGCAAAAATATAACAATACGATTTCTATAATGGTTTTGAAAAAATCACCAATATATGAAAATGAAAATTCACAATTTTATTTTTACGATGATTTTTCTCTAGTAGACGAAAAAGTTCATAGAGAAACGACTTTCTATATTGATAATGAAAAATATACAAGTGATAAGAGCCAAAATAACTATGTTGAAAGTTATACGTATTTAGGTAATGACAAATATAAAGTTGTTTATTTCAAAGACGGTAATAGATTTGAAAAAGAGTTTACGCAAAAAAAGAATGGAATAGCAATTGCTACTACAAAAAATGGTGAAAAAATTTTAGTTGATAAACCTGTATTTGCTAGCATTACAAACGATAAAAATCCAGCGTATATGAAAGGAACAAAAGGACAGAAGTTCTTTTCAACAAATGCATTTGATGCCAAGCTTACTGATTATCAAAAATTTGAGAGATTGCAATCACAAGCTTTAAGTCGATGTCAAAGTGGTTCACTTTCGTTAAGTGCAAGTAACTCAATTAGTTTATCTGAATTATTTAAAAACAGTCGATCAGCAAGTACATCGGCTTCAACAAATGCTAGTACATCAGCAAGTACATCGGCATCAACAAGTGCAAGTACATCAGCAAGTACATCGGCATCAACAAGCGCTTCTACATCAGCAAGTACTTCAGCATCAACTAGTGCAAGTACATCGGCTTCAACATCAGCTAGTACATCAGCATCTACAAGTGCAAGTACTTCAGCTTCAACTAGTGCAAGCACATCAGCTAGTACATCAGCATCTACAAGTGCAAGTACATCGGCTTCAACAAGTGCAAGTACTTCAGCTTCAACTAGTGCAAGCACATCAGCTAGTACATCAGCAAGTACTTCAGCATCAACAAGCGCAAGCACAAGTGCTTCTACATCAGCAAGTACTTCAGCTTCAACTAGTGCAAGCACATCAGCTAGTACATCAGCATCAACAAGCGCAAGTACTTCAGCATCAACAAGCGCAAGCACAAGTGCTTCAACATCAGCAAGTACTTCAGCATCAACAAGCGCAAGTACATCAGCATCTACAAGTGCAAGTACTTCAGCATCAACAAGCGCAAGTACATCAGCATCTACAAGTGCAAGTACTTCAGCTTCAACTAGTGCAAGTACATCGGCTTCAACATCAGCTAGTACATCGGCATCAACAAGCGCTTCTACATCAGCAAGTACATCAGTATCAACTAGTGCATCAACAAGCGCAAGCACAAGTGCTTCTACATCAGCAAGTACTTCAGCATCAACTAGTGCATCTGAATCAGATTCTACTGCTGTTTCTGAATCATTGTCTAATAGCTTAAGTTCAAGTGAATCTAACTCTTTAAGTAGTTCTGAATCTACTTCTGTATCAGACAGTTTTGCAACTAGTGTAACTACTACGACTACTGGTGGAGATACTACATATCGTCGAGTTGTTGTGGATACACGTGCCCCATTACAGGTAGCTCCTCGTGAAACTGAAGAAGTTGTAGAGGATGAAACTCCAAAGGCACATCCTGAGGAACAAACTGAAACAATTGAAAAGGAAAAGATGCCAAAATCAACATTGGATGTAACTCATAGAGTATGGTGGTCTTGGGTACCAATCGTTGGTGCATTAGTTTCATTAGTAAATGCACATGCTTCTAAAAAGGCAAGAAACGATGCCTCAAAAGAAAGAAACGATGCTTCAAAAGAAAAAGAAGATAAATAAATAAAATAATGATAAAATAACAGTAGCTAACTTTTAGTTACTGTTATTTTTATTTGGGAGTGATGTTTATGAAGGAAAAGACACATTTGGTTAGAAACAGATGTTTTTTTTCAAGTATTATTATTGCGATTTATTTTATTTGTCATAGAATTCCATTAAATGGAATTGATATGAACGCATATGATAATTTAGGATTGGATTTAGGTGCTGTTTTGTCATTAGCTGTAAATGGTTCGAATAAACAATGTTATGTCATGAGTTTAGGTATTTCACCATATATTACGGCGAGTTTAGTGATTAGCATTTTATTCGCAATGCGATCAAAAGAGGCTAGAGCTCGTACTTCGCCTAAGGCAATGAATTACTGGATTACGACTTTGACATTTATTGTTACCTTAATTCAATCTGTTTTTTATGCTTTGAATCTAAAATACGTAGATCGAAACGTAATGAGTGTGTTGCTAGTTATTTTTGAGTTGATGGCTGGTGCTAGTATTGCTCAATATTTATTAATGAAAAATAAAAAGTATGGTGTTGGTGGTTTTGCACCGATTATCATGGTGAATATGACAGAAACTTTAATTGGAACATTAATGAAATCTTCTATAGATGCATTGAGGATTCCTCTTGGTATTTCTTTTGTGATGGTCGTCATTATGATATTTATGGAAATGCATGAAAAGAAGATTCCTTTGCAACGTGTTTCTGTACATAATGTGCATGCCGATAAGAACTATTTGGCTATTAAATACAATCCAGTTGGATTTATGGCTTTAATGTTTGGCTCAGCTATCTTTATGATTCCACAATTGGTTGTGGCTTTGATTCATCATTATCATAAATCAGAAATAGTTAATTTTTTATATAAGAATTTAAATATGCAGACTGTATTTGGCATGCGTGTCTATGTTGTGATGTTGTTTTTATTTACTGTGTTATTGAGCTTATTGTTTGTGAATCCAAAAGACTTATCGGATGATCTTCTTCAAGGTGGAGATTGTATTGAAAATATTCCTGCAGGTAAACCTACACGTCGATATATTCGTAAATGGGTTTTATTTTTTAGCTGTTTAAGTGGCTTGATTATGTGTGGTTGTTTAAGTTTGTGTATGTATTTACAGTATAAAGGAATTGTAGATGCATCTGTAGCTATGCTTCCAACGACATTTATGTTATTATCAGGATTTATCTGTAGTATTTATTTAGAAATTCGTGCTTATCGTGATTTTGATTCATATAAGCCATTTATTTAGGGGGTAGTCATTATGATGTATTTTGTACCTTCTTGGTATCATGAAAATGAATTTAAAGAATATGAGAATTATTGGTATATATCACGTCAGGTGACAGAATTTGATGATAGTGTAAAACAGGTTCAGATGTTTAATCGAAATAATATTATGGATTACAAGATTTTAAATTTGAGCTATTGTCCAAACTTTAGACACTTTTTGCACCGTCAAAGTGTTTTTCATGCGCCTTATTGGTCATGTTTTGATGCGATTCAAGAAATTAGACGTACTAAAGTCGATATTTTATCTTATAGAGATTTAATGTGGCCTGACTATACAGAATTTGTGTATACACCATTTTGTATTGTGGCATATGTTCATAATGAAAAGTATGCTGAAATTCATTTTGGGGAAGATGGGAATATGATTGAAGTCTTTTTATTTCAATCTGAAATCATGGTTCGTAAAAATGTTTATGATGATCGTGGCTTTTTATCAACAACGATTGTTTATGAGAATAATCAACCGATTTATGAACAATATTTGGATGAAAAAGGAAATTGGAAGTTACTCCATTTTTTTGAAGATGATCATATAGAGATCAATTCTGAGAATCCATATTATTTAATTGGAAATAAAAGGTTTACATTTGATTCTTTGAATTATGATTCAATGGAATCTTTAATTGAAGAAGTATTTTCTACTTATTTAGATGAAATGACAGAAAAGTCGGATATATTCTGTTTGGCTATGCATATACTTCATCATGATTTACTAGAAAGTTTATTTACGCAAAGAAAAACGATTCTATCTTTCTATCAAAATCGTTTGGAATTATTTGAAGATGCAGAATTGAAATCTTTGATTCGAAGTACAAACTATTGTATTGTCGATTCGAAACATAAGATTCGTCCTTTAGAAAAGTATGCGGGTAAAACTTTACCAATTGTAGATATTACGCCTTTTGATACGCGTGCCGATTTTGGGATTAGTCAACAATTGACGGTTCAAAATATCTTGGTTCCAATTGATTCAATTGAACAATCTAAATTCGAAGCATTGATTGTTTTATTCGCTAAGTATTTTGAAACAAATGAAACAGCACGAGTGCATTTCTTTACTAGAAATGCGAATTGGGATCGTGTAGATTCCGTATTGAATTTCACTCGTGAAGTATTAAAAGTGAATGGTTTAGATGAAAGATTGGCTCGTAAAGAGACGAATGATAAAGCGGAGTTTGATTTGGACGATGAAAAGAAGGCTCCTATTAAGTTCTTTGTGGATCAATGTGTGGATGAATTGAGTATTTCGAAATGTATTCGTGAACAGCGTATTATGGTGGATGTGACTACACAGCCAGACCTCTACTTACAGATTTCATGTATTAGTAGTGCAATACCTCAAATTGTTTCTCATGTTACGCAATATGTTCATAATGGTAATAATGGTTTTGTGGTGAAGGATATATCTGAGATATCTCATTGTTTAACCTATTATTTAGATAATATTACCAATTGGAATAAGTGTGTGATTTATTCTTATGAATTAGGTAAAGAATATAATACGGCAAGCTTAATTCGTAAATGGAAGGGAGTTATGAAGCAAGTTGAACAAGATTAGTGTTTTACAAGTGGGGAATGAAGACTTAAGCTTACAACTTCATATTCCTGATTATGTTGAGTGGAATAATATAAATGATTTAAAAGATGCAACCGAACGTAGTTATGATGTGTGTGTTTTAAATCGTTGTATAAATGAAAAAGAAGCTCGTATTTTATTAAAAAAGATTCGTGCTTATACATTATTTTTATTGGATGATGTGCAGGTTGATCAATGGACAACATGGATTTGTACGTCTAGAAGAGCTAAAATCATTGATTTGGACACTTTACAAAAATTTATTGATACAGATATTCATCTGTTTTTTATGCATTCTTACGGCGAAAAATTTGCTCCACAAGCTTTATCAATATCGCAATATTTTAAGGGGAAAGTTTTTTGGAATGGTTTTTCTGGTGTAGAACTAGAAGGGGAGTACGGAGAAGATTATTTTCAGATAGCGTGTTGGCGATATAATGCACCAATTCAAAATGGAGAAACAATAGATTTTTGGCTTGAGTATGAAAAAGATGACTCTGTTTCTGTTCAATTAAAAATTGAACAATTTCAAACAGGTTTATTATCCAATTTACAAAATAGATTAGTCTTTTCTGAAAAAGATTTAAATTCTCTTATTTACATCGAAAATCAAAAAGCTAATGGATCTGTGTTTGTTTCTTTACATGCAAAAGGAAAAGGCAAATTAAAAATTGTCGGTTTACACGATCGTCATTCACGTAAGTCTTATGGCTCATTTCTGCCTGGAGGAATTAGAAAGGTTACATCGAAACGAGAAGAAGTTTTTCTATATTTTGATCCAGGAGATATGAAACCACCGTTAAATGTATATTTTAGTGGATATAAGACTAAAGAAGGATTTGAAGGTTACAATATAATGCGTAAAATGGGAGCACCATTCTTATTAGTAGCGGAATCTAGATTAGAGGGTGGAGGTTTCTATTTAGGAGATAAAGAATATGAAGATTATATTGTTTCTGGTATTCAAAATTGTTTAAATCAATTAGGCTTTGATCGTTCTCAATTGATTCTATCTGGACTTTCTATGGGAACCTTTGGCGCGTTATATAATGGTTGTAAATTAAGACCCCACGCAATACTTCTAGGTAAGCCTTTGGCGAGTTTAGGGGATATCGCAGTCAATGAAAGAATTAGTCGTCCTGGTGGATTTCCTACTTCACTAGATGTTTTAGTAAAGAACTATGGGGATATGAGTGAGAAATCAATAGATGCATTAAATCATCGTTTCTGGGATTTGTTTGATCAAACAGATTGGTCTCAAACTAAATTTATTGTGTCTTATATGTTAGAAGACGATTATGATATGACGGCTTATGATCGTTTGATTTCCCATATTGATGATATTGGTGTTGAAATTATTGGTAAGGGTGTTCATGGAAGGCACAACGATGATACGTATAGTATTGTCGCGTGGTTTAAAAATCAATATGAGGGTATTTTGAAGTCAGATTTTGGTAGAGGTGATTTAGATGAAGAATAAGGCTTGGAAAGTAGTATGGAATGAAGATACTTTTGGAACTTATCTTTATGGATCTAAAATCTGGTTTCATTCTCGTGAAGATATTGAATTTGAAAATAAATTAATGCCTCCTGGAACCGTTATTAAAGAATGGTATTCTAAGGTGAATTATCAAATGATGCGTACAGAACCATCTCTTCCAATTATTGATGGAGAGAGTTCTTATCATATTCAAGTAAATATGAGTGATTTTGATTCGTATTTAATACGAATGGTGTTTTATGACCGCTATGAAAATGAGGCCGGGACATTGATTGTTCGTGAACCGGAAATGGATTTTAAGTGTCCATTAAAGACATATAGCTATCGTGTACAGTTGATTAATGCGGGTGGTACAAAGATGCATTTTCATTCTTTTGTGATTACAGAAAAGGAAGGGTAAAAATGAATAAAATTGATAAAAAATTACACTTTCTTTTGGGTAAAGTCAAAGAGGAGTGTAAAAAGGTTAAAGAACTTAGTGATTATGAATTGAAGAATAAAACGTTGGAATTCAAAGAACGTTTAAATAATGGAGAAACAACAGATGATCTTCTTCCAGAAGCGTTTGCGGTATGTTGTGAAGCCGATTATCGTGTATTAGGTATGTTTCCTTATGATGTACAGATTTTAGGTGGTATAGCTCTTCATTTGTGTTATTTGGCAGAAATGAATACGGGTGAAGGAAAGACTTTAACAGCTACAATGCCTTTATACTTAAATGGATTGACTGGTAAAAGTACGATTTTGGTTACGGCAAATGAATACCTTGCAATTCGTGATGCCGAGGAAATGGGACAAGTTTATAAGTTTTTAGGGTTAAGTGTTAAGACCGGTGTAAAGCGTGATACAAATGAAAAATTAGATAATGATTCTAAAAAGGACGTATATAATGCAGATATTGTATACACAACACATGGCTCATTAGGATTTGATTATTTATTAAATAACTTAGTTCATTCTAAAGAAGATCGTTTTATGCGAGATTTCTATTATGTTATTATTGATGAAGCGGATTCTGTTTTATTAGATAGTGCGAGTATGCCTCTAGTTATTTCGGGTTCTCCGCGTGTACAGTCCAATCTTTATACGTTAACCGATTTCTTTGTCACAACATTAGTAGAAGATGTTCACTATGAAATTGAGGATAAAAAGGTTTGGCTAACGGATAAGGGTATTGAATATGCACAGCGTTATTTCCGTATAGACAGTTTATATAGTAAAGAAAATTTTGACATCTTAAGACATGTTGTACTCGCGTTAAGAGCTCATTTCTTAATGGAAAAAGATGTGGACTATGTCGCAACCGATGAGGGTGAAATTGTTCTTTTGGATAAGAGTACAGGGCGTAAAATGAAGGGTATGAAGCTTCGTGGAGGGTCTCACCAGGCGATTGAAGAAAAGGAACATTTAAAGATCAGTCAGGAGCAGCGTTCAGTGGCTTCTATCACATACCAAAACTTGTTTAATTTATTCCCTAAAATGTCGGGTATGAGTGGTACGATTGCGGATGGAAAAGATGAACTTTTAGAAGTTTATCATAAACAAGTTGTGATTATTCCGCCGAATAAACCATTGGCTCGAAAGGATTTACCGGATAAGTATTTTAAAACGAGTGAAGAACAATTTGATGCGGTTATTAAAGAAACAGTGAAAAGACATAATACTGGGCAGCCTGTATTATTAATTGCGTCTTTGATTTCGGATACGGAAATGTTGTCGAAATTATTGGTACAAGAAAATATTGAGCATAGTGTTTTGAATGCGAATAATGCGTTCTGGGAAGCGGAAATTATTAAAGAGGCTGGTCAGAAAAATGTAGTGACTGTAGCTACAAGTATGGCAGGACGTGGTACCGATATTCGCTTGGGTTCAGGGGTTAAAGAACTAGGTGGCTTATGTGTATTAGGAATTGGTCGTATGAACAATACGCGTGATGAAAGACAGGCAAGAGGTCGTGCAGGACGTCAGGGAGAGCCAGGCGTATCCATTTTCTATACATCATTAGAGGATGATGTATGCGAAATTTTAGGAGAAGACTTCTTAGAAAAATATGTAGAAAAAGGAAAATATATTTCTAAGCGTCGAATCAAGAAGTTAATTAATAAGTCACAGAAAATTAGGGAAGAATCATCTGTTTTCCAAAGAAAGAGTTCAGTTGATTTTGATAGTGTTATGCAGCGTCAAAGAACAATTATGTATAAAACTCGTAATGATTTATTGGATGGAAAAAGCTTGGATGAGAATGCACTAATTGCAATTTATAAGTGTAATATAGATGAATACTTGAAGTTAAACAAAAAGATGGATGATTTTGCAATGAATCGTTATATTTTAGATAATTTGTCGTATAGAATTAAAGAGCTTTCAGTTCCTTCAAAGAATCGAAAAGAATATTTAAAAAATTATGCGGATATGGCATTCAATGATAAGAAACAATTATTGGGTTACCGTTTCTCAGAATATTGTCGACTTTGTACTTTAAAAGCTTTTGATGATGGTTGGGTCGAAGAGGTTGACTATCTTCAACAGTTACAGGCTGCCATTTCGGGTCGTTCTACGGCTCAGCGTAATCTTTTATATGAATACCAAAGGGAGGCAAGACTTTCTTTTAGAGATATGGAAAAATCGATTAAAAAAGCGATGATTCGTAATATTTTATTGGGAGAAGTTTCATTTGGTAAAGACAACGAGATGATAATATTGTATCCTTAAGGAAAGGAGTTTTTAGGGTTATGATTTATAATTTTAACTTAGGCATTGGCTGGGCAAGTAGTGGTGTTGAATATGCTCAGATCTATCGTGCTAAAATGTTTCGTAATATTGGTGTTGATGCGAAATTCGTGTTTACAGATATGTTTCCACAAGAAAATATAGAGCATATGACGAAGAATATTGGTTTTGAAGATTCGGAAGTCATTTGGTTATATACGTTCTTTACAGATTTTATAACAGCACCTGTTACTTATACTTTAAGTGAATTGGAAAAAACATTTACTAATCAGGAATATACAAAAAAACGCGAAGGTAAGATTTGTCGTTATGTGTTTAATGGAAGTAACAATTTCTATACGGCCTATATGGTCAATGATCATGATGATTTTGTGCATCGTGTAGAAATGGTGTCTGGAGGATGTTTAATTCGTAAGGATTACTTTACGTATGGACGTGTCTATTCTGAATATTATGCGCCATTAGATAATGCAGCACATTTATATCATCGTCGTTTCTTTAATGAAAATGGTAGTGTTGCCTATGAAGAAATCATTGATGATGATCGTGTGATGTATAAATTTAAAGATAAAATATTATGTTCTAAAGAAGAATTAGTTGGATATATGGTATCTAAGCTTAACTTGACTAGTGATGACGTAATTCTAATTGATCGTTCAACTGATATTGGTCAATCCATTCTTATGAATTGTAAACCAGCTAGAGTTGGTACGATTGTTCATGCGGATCACTTTAGTGAAAAAGAGACAAATGAGAATTATATCTTATGGAATAATTACTATGAATATGAATTTAATATGCATAAACATATTGATTTCTATATTTGTTCAACACAGGCTCAAAGTGATTTGATGATTCAACAATTTGAGAAATATTATGGAATGACGCCTTGTGTTTATACGATTCCAGTTGGATCATTACCGGAATTGAAGTATCCCAAAGAAGGAAGAAAACCATTCTCATTGATTACGGCTAGTCGTTTGGCTAGTGAAAAACATGTAGATTGGATTTGTAAGGCTGTCATTCAAGCTCGTAGTGAAGTACCGGAATTATCATTGGATATTTATGGTGTTGGTGGCGAAAGAGATAAACTTGAAACGATTATTCGAGATAATAATGCGCAAGACTATATTCACTTAATGGGTCAACATAATTTGAGTGAAGAGTATCAGAATTATGAGGCTTATATTGCGGGAAGTACAAGTGAAGGATTTGGACTTACTTTAATGGAAGCTGTTGGTGGAGGTTTGCCAATTATTGGTTTTGATGTTCGTTATGGAAATCCTACATTTATTCGTGATGGTGAAAATGGATATTTAATGCCTTTACCTGAAGAGGATAAGGATCGTGTTGAAGCGTTGAGAAAGGGTATTGTGGATTTATTTAAACAAGACTTAGAGAAGTGTCATTCTGTATCGTATGAGGTTGCAGGTGATTTCTTAACTTGTAACGTACAAGAAAAATGGAGGGAAGCTGTATGTTAGAAACTCCAGTTTTATTATTAGAAAATTTTGATGAAGATAGTCAAATGCTTTATCAAAGTATGCGTTCTTCTGGATTTAGTGGTCCTATTATTACATTTAGTGATGATGGATATTTACCAGAGGATGTAATGAGTATTTATACGTATTATTGTGGTAAAAAAGAGGGTGGAAAGCCTAGATATTTTAACCAGATTGATGTTCCGGATTATTGGGAAATCAAGGCGAGTAATACGGGTGGTCAAGTCTTTGATTTGAATCATGAAAGAGGTAAGATATTCTTCGCATCTCCTTTACATAAAAGACTTGTTAAGATTGTAGATTGGTATGATGATACACATGTTGTTCGTGTGAGTGATCATTATAATAAATATGGTTTCTTGTATGCAAGAACGATTTTTAATAAGAAAGGTCAGCTTGTATCTAGAAGTTATTATGATGTTTCAGGAAATGAAAAAGTAGTTGAGAATTTTGTGACGCATGACATTATTTTAAATCAAGATGATAAGGTATATATCTTTAAGAATAAAGTCGAATTTGCGAAACATTTATTTACAGAATTGGATGTATATCCAACAAGATTATTCTATAACTCCTTATCCAATCCATTCTTTGTATCGGAAAGCTTAGAAGATCGTGAACATAGTGATGTATTGTTCTGGCAAGAAGGTTATCGCGAGGATATTCCTGGAAATATGCAGGTCATTTTGGATGGTCATTCTAGTCGAACTTCTAAAATTTTTGTACAGAAAAAAGAGGCGTATGAGAAATTAATTTCTTTAGGTGCAAACAGTAATATTGTTAAACCTTTGGGTTATGTATATAACTTTGAAAAAGAGAATGGACATTCGAATAATGTTTTGATTTGTACAAACTCAGATCATATTGAGAAATTGGATGAGTTAGTAAATTCACTACCTAACATGAAATTCCATGTTTGTGCATTGACAGAGATGTCACAAAAGTTGATATCTTTTGAAAAATATGATAATGTACGTTTGTATCCAGGATGCAAGGCAAGCGAAATCTTAGATTTATTTAATACGTGCGACTACTTCTTAGATGTCAACTATGAAAATGAGATCGTGGATGCCACAAAAGAAGCATTCTTACATAATCTGTTGATTCTTGGATTTAATCAAACGATCCATAATCGCAAATATGTATTGCCAAACTTTGTCTTTGATGCGAATGACTACCAAGATATGGTAAAAGTGATTCAGGATGCGTCTCACTTAGATTTAAATCTAGAAAGACAAAGAAAAATGGCTATGACACAAAATGTGCAAGATTATAGAAATATTTAGAAGGGAAGGGTTTTTATGTTTAGTACATTTAACACATTAATGGTAATCATTGTTTTGGAAGGAATCTGTTGTTTATACAGTGTTACTCTTGCTTACTTAAGTGATAAGAAATTTAGTAAAGTATTAAACTTGATTATGGCAGCTATTTGGGCTATTGCCGCTATCTTAAACGTAGTTGGATTCTAATTTCATTCTTTGAAAACATCGCTTACAAATGGGTCGTTCTCGCCACTTTTGGCATGAAACGGCCTTTTTTAGTGGCGAAATTTGCTTTTTTTTTAGAATTGTGTATAGTATTAAGTGTTGTTGTTCATTTTTTGGTGGACAACCGCCTCGTATTTTATGAGGCCAAGGGGGAAGATTGGAGGGTGTTTTGAACTTTATAAAAGAAGAAAATTTAGAGAGTAGTGTAGTAAGAAAAGGATTGGTTTCGGGTTTATTGTTGTCGACATTAGCATTAACAGTACTAACAACATCATCAGTTATTGGGGAAGAAAGTAAGGTTTATGCCAAAACGAATAATGCGGATACAAACATTTTAATGCGTGTGGATACAAAAAACGGAACTCAAGAGTTAAAAGAGAAATTCGAAGAACAGATTCAAAATATCGAGGAAGAATCTAGCAAGAAACAAGAAGAGTCGAAAAGCGTTGAAGAAATGATCTTAGAGCAGCCGGAGTTATTGAATGATGTAACATTCGTTCAAAATAATTATAATGCGGTGACTCAGGTCATTTATTCGCAACCATCATACACACAATATGTAAGTAATGCGAATGCACTTACTGCATCGGGTGGTGTATATTATGGGCCTAATGGAAAGGAAACATACTACAACTTAAATATGTCAGGGGTAGTCGACATTATGCGTGGTATGGGAAACAATGATAATTATTGGGTTCGTGAAGATGGTGTGAAGATGTTAGGGGATTATGTTATTGTGGCAGCCGATTTAAATAAGTATCCTAGAGGATCTATTGTAGATACTTCATTAGGACAGGGAATCGTCTGTGATACAGGTAGTTTTACGCAAAATTCAGATACTCAATTAGATATTGCGACAGACTGGTAATATATATGAGTTAGGGTAGAAGTGTTATGCTTCTACTTTTTTTTGTGTATTTGAGGTATAATCATGTCAGGAGGATTTTATTATGATCTTAATTATTGTTGTTATTGTATTAATCGTCTTGTTGGTATTGTTTGTGATGTCAAGCTACAACAAGCTTGTTCGTTTATCAAATAGAGTGGATGAAGGCTTCTCTACAATGGATGTGTATTTGAAGAAGCGTTTTGATTTGATTCCAAACTTAGTGGAAACCGTGAAGGGATATGCGAAACATGAGGCGGATACATTGAGTTCAGTGATTGCCCAAAGAAATATGGCAAAAACTTCAAAGGATGTTATGGATAGTGAAAATAAGATCACAAATGCCATTCAGGGTATTTTTGCGGTGGCGGAACAATATCCGGATTTAAAGGCCAACACGAATTTTATGGATCTTCAAAATCAATTGAAGTTGGTTGAGGAGGATATCGCAAATTCTCGTAAATACTACAATGCATTAGTTCGTGAATATAATGATGTGATTATGAGTGTTCCGACAAATATTGTGGCATCTTTATTCCATTTTGAAAAGAAGACAATGTTTGAAGTGGCCAATACTTCGGAAAGAGAAAATGTTCAAGTTAAATTTTAAGAAGGTCTTGGCCTTCTTATTCGCATTTATTTTATGCTTTGGATGTATCGATGTATATGCTGATGATGGAGGGTACACGATTGATGACTATAATGTAAATGCGATATATCATTCAAACAATACGATTGATGTAAAAGAAGTGATTGATGTCAACTTCTCAAGTTATCGTCATGGTATTTATCGTAATATTCCAGAAACGATGTATATCAATCGGGATGAAAAGTATAAGTTAAAAATTCAAGATATCAACGTATTAAATGATGAGTATGAAGTGGATTCTGATTCAGGGAATCGTGTGATTCAAATTGGTAGTGAAGACTATACGATCATTGGCCCACACACATATACTTTGACGTATACGATTGTCATTCCTGAAGATTATCATTCAGACTTGGATTTTATATATTATTCTGTACTCGGAAATAATTGGGATACTACGATTTCTCATTTTAGTTTTGATATTCAATTCGAAAAGGCTTTAACGGATGAAGAAATTTCAAACATTCAAGTCTTTAGTGGAAGTCTAGGCAATCAATCGAATGCTTTAAATGTGAATCCAATTATTACTTCGAATTCGATTAGTGGTTCTGCCTATGATATTGGTGCTAAACAAGCCATTACAATCTTTGGTCAATTAAGACAAGGCTATTTTGTGGGTGCCAAACAAACGACTTCAAAGACACCTTTTATCTTTTTGGGTTTAGCCACTCTATTTGGCCTATATAGCTTGATTCGTGCTCTTCTTTTAAAGAAAACGCATATTACACCAATTGTAAATTTCTATCCACCAAAAGACATGGATCCAGCTATGGTGGGAACGATTGTGGATGAGTCTGTGGATCAAGAGGATTTAATGGCCTTGATTCCATATTGGGCTAGTAAAGGGTATTTAACTATTTCTGAAACGGAGGATGACTTGGTTCTTACAAAGCAAGAGAATCATGAACCGCCTATTTTAAAACATCAAAAGAAGATTTATAACGGTTTGTTTAAAACAAAAAACAGTGTGAAATTATCGAAACTATCAAGTAAGTTTGGTAAGGCTATGGATGATGCCAAAGAAGCTTTGAATGATGAATTTAGTGGCGATAAAAAACTTTCGACGATTGATCATGGGTTTGTGACAACCATTCTAGCCATGATTTGTATGATTGTAAGTATCTTATTCAATACTCGATATAGTATTGTAGATAATTTGATTGAAACCATTCTTGCGACATTTAGCTTTGTGCTTATGATGGTTTTAAATTATTCTGCAGCGGCAACAAATGTATTTAACAAGAATAAACTTGGTGTATTAAAGAAAGTATTAAGTGCTGCGTTTATTTTGATTCTTGCATACTTTATATATCGACAATGCGATTCTATTCTAAGCATTGTTCCATTTGAATTTATGATGATAGGCATTGTGGTAGTTTCACTTCCAATTCTATTGTGTCCTCGATTTAATGTAGTGAGTGATTACTTTAAAAGTGTGGCTCCTGAGCTATTAGGTTTTAAAGACTTTGTTGAAAAAGCAGAAGTACCACAATTGGAAAGATTGTCTATGGAAAATCCTTCATATTACTATGATGTCATTCCATATGCGATGGTATTTGGACTTTCTGAAATGTGGACAAAGAAGTTTAGTACGATTCCTTTGGCACAACCAGATTGGTATGATTCGTATTATTCAGATCCATATACTTCTTATTTCTATTACAGAATGCTGACAAGAAGTATGTATGAACCAATTCATCAAAATTTATTGGATTATCAAACAGAACAAATGAAAAGTACAGCCAATAGCATGGGCTCTAGCTTTGGTGGCTTCTCTGGTGGAGGCGCCGGTGGCGGAGGCGGCGGAAGCTGGTAAGAGATAAGTATTAGGGTGATGAGCCCACTACAGATACATGAACTTAGGGTGATGAGCCCGCGTAACTTGGTAGGTGTTGTGCACCTACCTTTTTTTGAATGTTTAAGATTTCACAGTAGAATCTAAAGAGGTTAAAAAGAAAAAGACAGATAATCCTTATATGAGTATTCCACGCATTCAGAGCCACACCGTCCAGCACTGAGAGCCGCTCATTCCATCATTTAGAGCCACACAATCCATTAATCAGAGCCGTTTCTACGCTTTCAGTTGTAAGATGTATTTGTAGAATATTAAGTTCTATAGATCTTGCGAATTGGAGGTGTTTTTTTTGTGCGAGATTTAAAACGAATTCTTGAACTGATGTTTGAGAATTTCTGTTTTTCATTATATTAATAAACGAAATATTGATGTAGTTACAAGATTCATTTCAGATTTTGCATATGACGGAAAATGGTACGTGTGTAGCGCACCATCGGTGTATCTATAGCGATCTACCGGTACATCAATTTTTTGATTTAATTTCTTATTGATTCAACTTTAAATTCTAGACGATATGCTTCACATATAACTCGATCTAAACACGCGTCAGCGTATGTATAATCCTTAAATAAATCGTACTATTCTTTTAGTAGGATTTGAGAAACCAACACTGTCGATTTTCTTTCTTCTCTTGAATCGAGAATTTCAAATAGATGTCTACATTTTTTGAAAAAAGAAAAAGAACCCGACGCATCAGGTTCCTTCTAGGTGTTGTCCGAAGACGACCACCGCAATTCATAGCAATAATATACTACACCGAATAACATTATGCAAGAGGTTTTAAGATTGACTAATAAAATTGTAAGATTCAGTGATATGTTTATCAAACCATAATTTTGACAAATATGTTTGAGCGGCAGTTGAAATAATGTCTTTAAAGTAGTGTTAACCTTGTACTAGCGTCGTATGCGTCGCAAGTTTACGGTGTAAATTTGCGAAAGGATTTATAATTTTAGAATAGGTTGGTATACTACAGATGAAAGTTGTGTCAAAAACGACGTAAGTGTGAGGTGAAAAATGGTTAAGCGAGATTCTTATTTGAAACGATTGATTCACAATATGTGGAATGGAGAGGTGAAGGTTATCACTGGTATTCGTAGATGTGGAAAATCAGTTATGCTTTTTGACCTGTTTTATGAGTATCTTTTATCTCAGGGAGTACCAGAAGACCATATTCTTAAGTTTGAGTTAGATCAAAGACGATATTACAAATATCGAAATCCGATTACTCTTTGCGAGTATGTAGAAGATGCGATTTGTGATAAAAAAGAAGAAAAATTCTATCTTTTTATTGATGAAGTACAATATACTACTAAAGTTGTTGATGAAGAAAATGGCGGAATTACAGTTACGATTTATGATATGCTGAATGAACTGAAAGCATACAGAAATCTTGATGTTTATGTAACTGGAAGTAATTCTAAAGGCTTGTCTAATGACATTGCTACAGAATTCAGAGGGCGTGCAACACAGATTCATGTTTATCTGTTATCATTTGAAGAATATTATTCACATGTTAAAGGGGATGAAAGAAAAGCGTTAGATACCTATATGCTTTATGGTGGAATGCCTAGGTTATTGGCTTTAGAAGATGAAAAAGATAAAAAGGACTATTTGACTTCTCTTTTTAGGGAAGTTTACGGTAAGAGTCAGAACGCTCGTGACTTTAGTCATGAGATGAATGACGTATGTAACTGGTTTTCTGCTGTTTCTATATACGAATCATGATATAATATATACGTAGAATACATCGTAATAAAAGGAGACTTCGATATGTATACAGTACGCTTTCAATTGGAACTAAGTGGATCTGAGAAACGTTTTTTGTCGAAGTCTTTTTTCTATGCGAATCAGATGCATAATCAGTTGGTTCGATATGCTACAAACTGTTTGAATGCTTTATTTCATGATAAAGAATATGTGGGTGTACGCAAAGCTTATGGTGAAGCTGAATTTTCTAAAAAGAAAGTATCTGAACTGTCAGCTTCAGAAAAGAAGAAGAAAAAAGAG
>NZ_QSPK01000001.1:76319-87294 GCF_003436425.1 Eubacterium sp. TM05-53 | reverse complement strand
GTCAGCTTCAGAAAAGAAGAAGAAAAAAGAGTTGTCCAATATCATGTGTATTAAACAGAAAGAGTATAATCTCACGAAGACTTCTTTGTGTAAGTTTGTATCCAAAGAACAAAAGAAATACAAGAACTACATCAACTCTCATCAGGCACAGGCAGAAGCTGAAGCTGTATATAAGGGAGTGGAAAAGGTTCTTTTTGAGGATGGGCGTCATCTTCATTATCGAAGATATAATAGTTTCGATTGTATCAAACAAAAATGTGCTGCAACAGGAGTGAGACTTTCAAGATGGGATACCATCTGTTTTATGAAACATTACTACAAAGTTCGTGTCCCAAAGAATGAATATATTCAGAATATTATTTCATCTGTTGATTTGAAAGAAGATGTTGTTTATTCATTTTTAAAGAGGATCGAATTCAACAGTGGATTCAAATATTATGTAGTGATCACACTTCGAGGTGATGCACCAAAACGAATCACGTTGTCAGAAGATGGCGGGCATCGTACAGGTGTGGACTTTGGAACCTCTACGATTGCGACAGCATCAAACAACGAGGTTCATCTGGAAGAACTGGCTCCAGATTCTGTAAATTATGAAAAAGAGATTCGTCATAAACAGAATCTGATAGATGCATCTATGAGAAAGCATAATCCAGATAACTATAATAAAAATGGTACAGTCAAAAAAGGAAAACATAAATGGAAAACTACAAGACGATGTAGACGTTTAAAACGTCAGGTTCGAGTTCTCTATCGAAAACAATCTGCTTACATTAAGACTTCACATCATACCTTTATCAATAAGCTCTTGAAAAACACGAGTGAGCTGATCCTTGAACCAATGAACTTCAAGGCTCTTCAAAAGAAATCAAAGAAGACAGAGTGTAAAGATGAGGCAACGGCTGTTAAACAAAAAGACGGTTCTTTGAAGATGGTGCGTAAATACAAACGTAAAAAGCGTTATGGACACTCCATCAAGAACCGTTCTCCAGGTCTTATGCAGGCCGATTTAAAAACAAAAGCAACACAGTATGGAATACCATACTACGAAATTGATATTCATCAATATCGTGCTTCTCAACTTCACCATGATACGGGTGAATATATTAAACCTACTTTAAGTGAAAGATTTAAAACGATTGAAGGACATAAAGTACAAAGAGATTTGTATTCTGCTTTTCTAATTTGTCATACTGACGATACATTGACTGCACCAGATTTTAAAGCCTGTCATTTTGATTTTCCACACTTTGTCAAAATGCAGGAAACACTGATCTCAAATAAGAAAAAATGTGGACACACAATGAAATCATGCTTTGGATTCTAGCATAAAGAATCTCTCATCCAGTCAGGTCTAAGGCGTAAGCCCTGCTGGATGCAGTATGAGTTTACAGAGTACAGTCCACATGGATTGGAAATGCTCAAAAAACAGGAGCTGTGCAAAGACTATATGCAAGGTCTAGAACCATGCTGAAAGCTTTGCGATGCTCCATTTCTCGTAATGCGAGAAAGAGAATCTCGTCATTTTAATGATGAGAGTACGTCAAATTAGAGATATTGTGGAACGTAACAAAATTGAACGGGAAGATATTCTTGGCGATATATTGGACTTTTTGGCTTCGCAGATAAGTTCATTGACAAACCCCACGAATATATCGAATGTCTTGACTAGTATGAAAAATGAAAAAATAAGTTCTACCTTGGTTGCGAATTATGTGCAGCATACGATAGATTCTTTTCTGATCAGCATGGCAAAAAGATATGATGTTAAGGGAAAAACTTATTTTCAGTACCCCAACAAGTACTATTATACAGATGTTGGATTACGTAATGCTCGTTTAAATTATCGTCAATATGATCCAGGGCACATTATGGAGAACATCATATACAATGAACTAATGCGCAGAGGTTATAGTGTAGATGTTGGCGTTGTAACGGATCGAAGCAATGGGAAAAATCTTCAGAAGGAAATAGATTTTGTAGTAAATGATGCGGATCGAAAAATCTATATTCAATCAGCATTTCGGATGGACACAGAACAGAAAACATCTTCTGAATTGGCTTCTTTAATGCTTACGAAGGATTTCTTCAAAAAAATAATTATTCGCATGGATATACCGCATAATTTTTATGATGAAAATGGTATTTTCCGTTGCAATTTAATTGATTTTCTTTTAGGTCGAGTCGAGTTATTTTAAAAATATTGCCCACTGGTGCACCATGTAGAATCCTACATTGTACGTTGGTGAGCTTTTTCTTTGTGTTCAATTGCATTACAGTCTAAGAGTAGATTGTTGACTGCCTGATTAATTGAATGTGAAAAACTAATAATCAAATTAAATAAAAAAAGTCAGAGCACAAGTTTGAATATAAATTTAGTCAAATTATGTGTTACGACTTTTATAATATTCTCTATAGAAATTGAGAAAAAGAGAAGATCAGTGTTGGAGCAGAGAGGAAGAAAAGATTCAGAGCGATGAAGTGGGTCAATGCGAAGGAAAAAACATTTGAGATGTAATTCTGCTTATGCGAGTATGAAATTCAAAACTTATTCTGGACTACAATTTTTTTATGAAGTGTAAAAAAGATGAAATGGCGAGTAATTATAAGCATAAAAAAATGAGCATCACTATTTGTGACACTCATTTGAATCCGTTTAATTATTGAGCATTCATCTTTTGACGATATAAGTTACGACGATCTAGAGCTGTTAAACCTTTTTTACGGATACGAATCGCATCTGGTGTAACTTCGACTAATTCATCATCGTTGATCCATTCTAATGCTTCTTCTAGTGAGAAGATTTTTGGTGGAGTAAGAAGCATTGCTTCATCACGACCACTTGAACGGATGGCAGTTAATTTCTTGTTCTTTAATGGGTTCACATCCAAATCGATGTTTTTAGAACTTTGACCAATAATCATACCTTCATAAACTGGTGTTTGTGGAGAAATGAACAATTGACCACGTTCTTGAAGGTTCCATAATGCGTAAGTCATAGCTTCACCTGTTTCAGTTGAAATCATAGCACCTTCCATACGTTGTGCGATTTCTCCTTTATATGGTTCATAACCACTAATACGACGTACTAATGTACCTTCACCGTGTGTATCATTGATAAATTCTGAACGGAAACCTAATAGTCCACGAGTAGGTGCTGTATACACGATCTTAACATATCCATTTTCTTCAGACATGTCTTGCATAACACCCTTACGAAGATTTAATTTGTTGATGATTGTTCCTGAATATTCTTCTGGAGCTAAACATACAACTTCTTCGATTGGTTCTACTTTGTGTCCATTTTCATCTTTGTGTAGGATGACCTCTGGCTTAGAAACAGCCAATTCATATCCTTCACGACGCATATTTTCAATCAATACAGAAATATGCAATTCACCACGACCACTGACTTTGAAGCAATCGGCTGAATCGGTTGGCTCAACCTTTAAACCAACGTTTACTTCTAGTTCTTTTTCAAGTCTTTCTTTTAAGTTACGACTTGTCACATACTTACCACTCTGTCCTGCAAATGGACTTGAGTTTACATGGAAGTTCATAGATAGAGTTGGTTCTTCAATTTCAATGTGTTCCATTGGTTCAACATGATCGGCTGTACAGATTGTATCACCAATACTGATATCTGGCATACCAGCGATAACGACGATATCACCAGAGTGTGCTTCTGGAACGCTTGTTCTAGATAATCCTTTGTATACGAATAATTTAGATAAGCTTTCTTTGGCATTCAATCCAGATTGGTTACAACGAATATATTGTTGGCCTTGTTTTAGAACACCAGAATATAAACGTCCAATTCCTAAACGACCAATGTATTCATCATATGCCAAGGCAGATACTTGCATTTGAAGAGGTTCTTCATCCATATCTGGATATACATCACAATGTTTTAAGATTGTATCGAATAGTGGATCAATGTTGTCGCTAGGTGTTTTAAGGTCGTATTGAACGCGTCCTTCTCGAGCTACACCATAAAGGATAGGGAAGTCTAATTGTTCGTCGTTGGCATTTAAGTCTAAGAACAATTCGTAAACTTCATCGACAACTTCTTCAGCTCTTTGGTCTTTCTTATCGATCTTGTTGATCAATAGAATTGGTTTTAATCCAATTTCCAAAGCCTTTGATAATACGAAACGAGTCTGAGGCATTGGACCTTCACTCGCATCAACTAATAAGATAACTGTATCTACGGTACGGATAATACGTTCAACTTCACTTGAGAAGTCGGCGTGGCCTGGCGTATCTACAATATTAATTTTTACACCGTTATGAATAACGGAACAGTTTTTAGAATAAATCGTAATTCCACGTTCACGTTCTAGATCGTTAGAGTCCATGATACAGTTCACAACTTCTTCGTTGTCACGGAAAACATCGCTCTGTCTTAAAAACGCATCGACTAACGTACTTTTACCGGCATCAACGTGGGCGATAACGGCAATATTAAGAATTTTTTCTTTATTGGACATACTGTCACTCACTTTCCTGTCAAAAACAGTACAATTATAAAGCAAGAAACCTTAAAACTCAATAAAATGTGGTATAATAAAACAAAATTTTTCTGAAAGGGGTAACACCATGCAAGTACAATATATAAAAGAGTATTCAAATTGTCTGGATCGCGAAATGGAATATAAAATCTATGGTCAAGGTGGCAAATTATGTCTGGCCATTCCAAGTCAAAATGGACGTTTTTTTGAATGGGAAGATCGTGGTATGATTCATGAAGTTTCCAAATGGATCGAAGCCAATCAATTGACAATCATTACGTGTGATACTTTGGATTTAGAAACATGGTCCTATCCTTATAATACAAAGGTTCGTATGTTGAAACATGAGTTGTGGCTTGAATATATTCTTTCGGAATTGATTCCTAGTGTACAAGAAAAGATGAATAATCATGATAAATGGATGGTTACGGGAGCAAGTCTTGGAGCAACGCATGCCACAAATTTGATTTTCCGTTTTCCTAAACAATTCGATACCTTATTAGCCCTATCGGGTATTTATGATACAGAATTATTCTATGGGGATTATCATGATGAAAATACATACCATAATAATCCATGTGCCTACATAAAAAATATGTCTTTAGACCATCCCTATATGGAATTATATAAACAATCCAAATTGATCTTTTGCGTAGGACAAGGAAATTGGGAACAAGAATGCGTAGAATCACTAAGACAATTCAGTTCTATTTTATATGATCTACACATCGAGGCTTGGTGTGATTTCTGGGGTTATGATGTGTATCATGATTGGCCTTGGTGGAAGGTGCAACTACAGTATTTTATGGGGCAAATATTTAAGGAAGTATGACAAATATTAAAAATGAATTGATTTCACATAAGGATTTGTATGTGTGGACACAAATTAACTTTGCGTATCATTCCAATAAAATTGAAGGCTCTAAATTATCTAAGGATCAAATCATACAAATATTTGAAGAGAATGATTTAATAATGGATTTGGATGATGCACTAGAAGCACGAAATCATTTTCGGTTGTTTGATTATATGTTAAAAACAGTGGATGAACCATTATCAAAAGAAATGATGATTCAAATGAATATGATTTTGAAAAGTGGTACGTCTTATGAGGATAATCCAGCTTATAATGTAGGTGGTTTTAAAGTAAGGGAAAATGGGATTGGAATGATAAATCCTTTTAAAACGACAAAACCAGCTGATGTTGAAACGGAATTAGATGCTTTGTTAGAAAAGTTTCAAAATAAAGGGGTTTTATCCTTTGAAGATATTGTAGAATTTCATGTTTGTTTCGAAAGAATTCATCCGTTTGGAGATGGAAATGGACGTACTGGACGGATGATTATGTTTAAACAATGTCTACAGAATAATTGTATTCCATTTGTACTATTAGATCGAGATCGTGCATTTTATCTGCGTGGCTTAAAAGAATGGGATTTTGAAAGAAATTATTTAAAGCTCCTCTTTTGCAAATGGGTGGTGAATAGAAACGTGAGCAATTTTGTTAGTACCACATCTAGCAAAAAAAACAAAGGGATTATCAGATAAAGACAATCCCTTATATCCAGTTAACAATCTTCATTTACTGTTAAAACGTTTTATAAGAAATCATGGATCTTATGATAGAGAGCACCTCCAAGACTGGCTGAACCTATTTTGGTTGATTATGAATGTGTCAAAGGTCAAGTATGATAAAGTATTAAAATTTATAGAAATGGCAGTTTTGTCGCCAAAAAAAATTGCGATATTGGGATTCAATGAGCTCTAAGCACAGTAAATAAGCGAATAATTACCACCCATTTGCAAAAGAGGAGCTTTATTTAATGGATACTCTTTTAACACAACAAGATATTTATGCATCTGTTTGCGAACAATTGGATTTTTAAAGGAGTAGCGTGAACTACTCCTTTTGTGTTAGATGACCTTGTGTTCTAGCCACTTATTTGATTTAAAACGAGCTAAGAAAATAAATGAACGAATCGTCCAATCGGCTCCCATACCAATCCATACGGCTAATGAGCCCATGTGGAATGTATGAACTAAAAAGATAGTCACTACAACTCTGCAGATCCACATGGATAGAGTGGATGTGATCATGCTGAATTTTACATCGCCTGCAGCTCTTAGACCATAGCCTGGTAAGAATGAGGGTGTCCAGAATATCATTTTATAAGCGAAGACAATGCGTGTTAGCCAAATGGCAAGTTTAGCACTTTCTGGCTCCATTCCCGCAAGACTAGTGATTTGTTGGATAAAAAGCATGATTGTAGCGCAGAATATAATACATACGATCCAGGCTAGTTTGGTTAATGAAATCGTATAGTGTCTTGCTTGTTCGTATTCTTTAGCACCTACACACTTTCCTACGACAGTCATCATACCAAGGCCTACGCCAATGCTTGCTTGGCAGGCAAAGCTTTCTAGCATGGCTACCATGGCTTGGGCGGCAATGGCGGTTGTTCCCATAGTGGAAATGGTGGATTGAATGACGAGTTTCCCAAATTGAAACATTCCGTTTTCAATGCCAGTTGGAATTCCTATTTTTAGTATTTGTTGAATGCCATGAAATTCAGGGCGAATACTTAAATAGGAATCAACGTATAAATCTTGTTTAGGTTGTTTTAAAAGAATCAGGATAATAGCAGCACTGATGATTCTAGATAGTAGTGTGGATAGGGCAGCTCCTGCTACGCCTAAGCTTAGGGTAAAGATGAAGAATACATTTCCTATAATGTTTAATATGTTAGAGCCAAACGCAATAGCCATGGGAAGTTTTGAGTTTTGGCTAGTTCGAAAGCTTGCAGCACCCGCATTGTATAGTGCGATGAAGGGGTAGGATAAGGCTGTGATGTATAGGTAGCTTAATGAATTGTCCATCACGCTTTTTTCTACAGAACCAAATATCAGGGTAAGTAATGGTCTTCTGAAAAGAATGCAGGGAATTGTGATCAACATAGAAATAAGGGTTACGGAAAAAATCAATTGTTTCAAGGCTTGGTTGGCCTTGTCTTTTTGATTGGATCCTAGGTATTGGGCGCAAATGATGGCGCCACCAGTTGCCATGGCGGCAAATATATTGATGATCAAAATATTTAATGAATCGACTAGGGATACGGCGGAAATGGCGGCCGAACCAATATTGGTGACCATAATGGTGTCGACAGATCCCATTAATGCGGTTAAAACTTGTTCGAACATTAATGGGACAATGAGTCTTTTTAATTGTTCTTTGATGTACATGGTAAACTCCTTAAAAAAATAAAGCTCCTCTTTTGCAAATGGGTGGTGAATAGAAACGTGAGCAATTTTGTTAGTACCACATCTAGCAAAAAAAACAAAGGGATTATCAGATAAAGACAATCCCTTATATCCAGTTAACAATCTTCATTTACTGTTAAAACGTTTTATAAGAAATCATGGATCTTATGATAGAGAGCACCTCCAAGACTGGCTGAACCTATTTTGGTTGATTATGAATGTGTCAAAGGTCAAGTATGATAAAGTATTAAAATTTATAGAAATGGCAGTTTTGTCGCCAAAAAAAATTGCGATATTGGGATTCAATGAGCTCTAAGCACAGTAAATAAGCGAATAATTACCACCCATTTGCAAAAGAGGAGCTAAAAATAAAAAGATATCTTTCGATATCTTAACCTACTAGTACTACATCACGGATGTTTGGCACTTCTTCAAGCAATAAATCTTTGATTCCGCCTGAAAAATCTTCAGCAGCCATCATACATCCTTGACATGCACCTTTGAAAGATACATAGACAACATTGAATTCATCAACTCCTAATAGTTCAATGTCGCCTCCGTCATGTTGAATATAAGGGCGAATCTTATCTAAACAATCATTAACGGCTTTACTATCTACTACAGTATCCATAAAACAACACTCCTAACTTATAAAAATAGTGGACATAAGATCAATGGGACAGCAAGTCCAACCACAAATCCACCAATGACTTCGACAAATTTATGTCCAAGTACGTTTTTTAACTTTTCCTGATAGATGGGATCATCAAAGTGAAGTCCTGTCATTTCGCGTAAATCTTTGACTAATTGTTGGGTTAGTTCAATGTTTTTACCGGAATAGTAGCGTACGTGGCATGCATCGTACATAACGATAAAGGAAAAGATGGTGGTTACGGCAAATATGGCTGAGTCAAATCCTTCCTGAATTCCAATGGAAAGGGAAAGGGCTGTTACAGTTGATGAGTGACTGCTTGGAAAGCCGCCACTTGCGAGGACCCAGTGAAAGTCCCATTTGCCAGTTCTATAATAATATACGACCGTTTTTAACACTTGTGCAAGTATATTGCTCAAAAGAGCTGTGACAAGTGGATATAAGGACGATGGTATCATAAACTCACACTCCTAACGAAAAACATTATATCACACATTGTTAAATCGTGGTATAATCATCCTTAGGATAGCTATGGAGGGAAATAAAAATGATTCAATTAGATTTAAATCATGCTTTCTTAAAAGAAGATGTAAAGGCTTATCAAGAACAAGTTCGCGCAATTGATGAAACTTTACAAAATGGTACATGTAAGGGTAACGACTTTATCGGTTGGCTAAACTGGGCTAACAATTATGATAAAGATGAATTTAGTCGCATTAAAGAGGTTGCCGCAAAAGTACGTGAAAATACAGAAGTATTCGTTGTATGTGGTATTGGAGGATCTTATTTAGGTGCTCGTGCTGCCATCGAAATGATGAATGGTTTATATGGTGACAACAAGCCTGAAATTATTTATATGGGAAATACTTTCTCATCTACTTATATTTCACAGGTTATGAACTATATTAAGGATAAGGAAGTTACAGTCAATGTTATTTCTAAGTCTGGAACTACAACGGAAACAGCATTGGCATTCCGTATCTTGAAACAATTTATGGAAGAAAAATATGGTGAAAATGCGAAGAATCGTATTATTGCCACTACAGACAAGGCTAGAGGAACATTAAAAGCATTAGCTGATAAAGAAGGATATGAAACATTCGTAATTCCTGATGATATTGGTGGTCGTTTCTCAGTTATTACTCCAGTTGGATTATTGCCAATCGCAGTAGCTGGTATTGATATCGATGCATTGATGAAAGGTTTACATGATGGTATGGGTGAATATGGAGATGCAGATCTTGAAAAGAACCCTGCTTACCGTTATGCGGTTGCTCGTCGTATTCTTCAAAACCAAGGATATGATGTTGAATTGTTAGTAAACTATGAACCACAAATGCAGATGGTTGCTGAATGGTGGAAACAATTATTTGGTGAAAGTGAAGGAAAAGATGGAAAGGGTATTTTACCGGATTCAGTATGTTTTTCAACAGACTTACACTCTTTAGGACAATTTGTTCAGGAAGGTAAGAAAGTATTGTTCGAAACAAACTTATATGTTGAAACACCAATGATCGATTTAACATTCCCTAATGATGAAGCAAACGAAGATGGAATGAACTACTTGGCTGGTAAGAGTGTAGACTGGGCTAATAAAATGGCTGCCAAAGGAACATTACAGGCGCATGAAGAAACTGGTGGAGTTCCAAATATCTTATTGACTATGCCAGGCATGACTTCTTATGACTTTGGTAATATGTGTATGTTCTTCTTCAAGGCCATCGCAATGACAACTTTGATGAATGATTCTAACCCATTCAACCAACCTGGTGTTGAAGTTTATAAAAAGAACATGTTCAAATTATTAGGTAAAGAATAATGATGAAAATAGAGATGTAAGCAAGTGTTTACGTCTCTTTTTTATACGCTTACAAATTAGATGAGACTAACTTCTATAGTGAATTTTACCTTTAAAATTTGACATGAAGCTCGTATAATAAACTATGGTATTGAATATCTATAAAGGAGGAAATATTAATGCCTAGAGCAAAACAGTCTATGGATGGAAATACGGCTGCGGCTCACGTTGCGTATGCTTTTACAGACGTTGCTGCAATTTATCCTATTACTCCATCTAGTCCTATGGCAGACTCTATTGACCAATGGTCTGCAGCTGGACAAAAAAATATTTTTGGAAATCAAGTAGTTGTAAGTGAATTACAATCAGAAGCAGGTGCTGCTGGTGCTGTTCACGGATCATTAGCTGCTGGTGCATTGACTAATACTTTCACTGCATCTCAAGGTTTATTATTGATGATTCCAAACATGTACAAGATCGCTGCTGAACAATTACCATGTGTATTCGATGTATCTGCACGTACAGTTGCAACTCACGCATTGAACATCTTTGGTGATCACTCAGACGTTTATGCTTGTCGTCAAACAGGTTTCGCTATGTTATGTGAAACTAACCCACAGGAAGTTATGGACTTATCTCCAGTAGCTCACTTAGCTGCTTTAGAAGGTAAAGTACCATTCATTAACTTCTTTGATGGATTCCGTACTTCTCACGAAATTCAAAAAATCGAAAAATGGGACTACGAAGATTTAAAAG
>NZ_QSPK01000001.1:62595-76309 GCF_003436425.1 Eubacterium sp. TM05-53 | reverse complement strand
AATAGACATCATTAATGTCAGTTATATTAACAAGTCACCAATGTATCTGTTAAGCCTAAAAGAAATGTGTCCAATGGAAGCAGTTGAGGAATTCCGTAAACACGCTTTAAATCCAGAACGTCCAACTATGCGTGGTTCTCACGAAAATGGAGATATCTTCTTCCAACACCGTGAAGCATGTAACACTGCATATGATGAATTACCTGCTGTAGTTGAAAAATACATGGGTAAAATCAATGAAAAATTAGGAACAAACTATGACTTGTTCAACTACTATGGAGATCCTGAAGCTGATCGTGTAATCATCGCTATGGGTTCTATTAATGACGTTGCTGAAGAAGTTATCGACTACTTAACTGCAAAAGGAGAAAAAGTTGGTTTAGTTAAGGTTCGTTTATACCGTCCTTGGTCAAGCAAACACTTATTAAAAGTTCTTCCTAAGACAGCTAAGAAAGTTGCCGTACTTGACCGTACTAAAGAACCAGGTGCTCTAGCTGACCCATTATACTTAGATGTAGCTACAACACTTCGCGAAGCAGGATTAAATGACATCACTCTTTGCGGTGGACGTTATGGTTTAGGATCTAAGGATACTCCACCTTCAAGTGTATTCGCTGTTTACACTGAATTGTTAAAAGACGAACCAAAACCTCGTTTCACAATCGGTATCGTGGATGACGTTACAAACTTATCATTGCCAGAAGTTAAACCAGCTCCTAACACTTCAACTCCAGGAACTGTTGAATGTAAATTCTGGGGTCTTGGAGGAGATGGTACTGTAGGTGCTAACAAGAACTCTACTAAGATCATCGGTGACCACACTGACAAATACATTCAGGCTTACTTCCAATATGACTCTAAGAAAACAGGTGGTATCACAATTTCTCACTTGCGTTTTGGAGACAAACCAATCCGTAGCCCATACTACATTAACCAGGCTGACTTCGTAGCATGTCACAACCCTTCATATGTAGTAAATGGATACAAGATGGTTCAAGACGTTAAACCTGGTGGTGTATTCATGATCAACTGCCAATGGTCAGACGAAGAATTAGACAAACACATGCCTGCTGAATCTAAAAAATATATCGCAGACAACAATATCCAATTGTACACAATCAATGCCATCGATAAAGCTATCGAAATCGGTATGGGTAAACGTACAAACACAATCTTACAATCTGCATTCTTCAAATTAGCAAACATTATGCCAATTGACGAAGCTGTAGATTACATGAAAGCAGCTGCTAAGAAATCTTACTCTAAGAAGGGTGATGCAGTTGTTGAAATGAACTACAAAGCTATCGATGCTGGTGTTGGCGCAACTCACAAAGTTGAAATTCCTGCATCTTGGGCTAACCCAGAAGCTGATGCACCAAAACCTGAATTGTCAGGACGTCCTGCAACAGTTAAGATGGTTAAAGACATCATGGAACCAGTTAACAAAATGGATGGAGATTCATTACCTGTATCTGCATTTACTGGAAACATCGATGGTCAATGGGAAACTGGTGCTAGTGCTTACGAAAAACGTGGTACAGCCGTTACAGTTCCTGAATGGGATCCTGAAAAATGTATCCAATGTAACCAATGTGCATTCGTATGTTCACACGCTACAATTCGTCCATTCTTATTAAGTGAAGACGAAGTTAAGGCTGCTCCTGCACAAATCAAATTAGCTGATGTTAAACCAAAAGCTACAGAATTCAAATATACAATGAGCGTATCTCCATTAGATTGTATGGGATGTGGTGAATGTATCACTGTATGTCCAACTCAAGCAATCAAGATGGTTCCTCAAGAATCTCAAGCTGATCAACAACCAGTATTCGATTACTTAGTAGCTAACGTTTCTAAGAAAGATTCTGGATTCGCTGATGACACAGTTAAGGGTTCTCAATACAACCAACCATTGTTAGAGTTCTCTGGATCATGTGCTGGATGTGCTGAAACATCTTATGCTCGTTTAATTACTCAGTTATTTGGTGAACACATGTATGTATCAAATGCAACTGGATGTTCTTCAATCTGGGGTGGTCCAGCATCTGTATCTCCATATACAGTAAACAAAGATAGCTTACAAGGACCAGCATGGGCTAACTCATTGTTCGAAGACAATGCTGAACACGGATTTGGTATGCAATTAGGACAAAAAGTATTACGTGAACAAGCTATCGAAAAATTAGGTGCTATGAACGAAAGCGAAAAAGCAACTCCTGAATTCAAGGCTGCATTCGAAAAATTCATGGAAACTAAAGAAAATACTCGTACTAACACAGAAGCAACAAAAGCATTATTAGTTGAAGTAGAAAAAGCTGCTGAAGCTGGATGTCCAGATGCTAAAGCTGTATTAGACAAGAAAGAATACTTAGCTAAGAAATCTGTTTGGATCTTCGGTGGAGACGGATGGGCTTATGATATCGGATTCGGTGGATTAGATCACGTTCTTGCATCAGGTGAAAACGTAAACGTTATGGTATTCGATACAGAAATGTATTCAAACACTGGTGGACAGGCTTCTAAAGCATCTAACATCGGTGAAGTTTGTCAGTTCGCTGCAGCTGGTAAAGAAATGAAGAAAAAATCTTTAGCAGAAATCGCAATGAGCTACGGATACGTTTATGTAGCACAAATCGCTCTTGGAGCTAACCCTGCACAAGCAGTTAAATGTATTGCTGAAGCAGAAGCTTATCCAGGACCATCTTTAATCATCGGTTATGCACCATGTGAATTACACGGTATTGCTAAGGGTGGAATGAACCACTGTCAAGATGAAATGAAGAAAGCTGTTAAATCTGGATACTGGAACTTATTCTCATTTGATCCAGCTAAGAAAGAAGCAGGTAAGAACCCATTCACATTAACTTCTAAAGAAGGAGATGGAACTTACCAAGACTTCTTACACAACGAATCTCGTTACACTCGTTTAGTTAAACCATTCCCTGAAAGAGCAGAAAAATTATTTGCTAAGTCAGAAGAAGTAGCTAAAGAACGTTACGAACACTTACAACGTTTAGTTGAACTTTACAAGTAAGAAATAAATGAAAGAAGCTGATTAATTTCGGCTTCTTTTTTTGTGCAAATTAAAAATTATTACTATAATGGTTGTAAGAGGTGTTTACTTATGGGAAAAGGAAAATTAAATCGAATTACAGATGTAGAAGGTGTACTTGTAGGGCATAAGACAATTAGTTCAGGAACTCACCAAACAGGTGTTACATTTATTCGTACGGCTGAAGATGTATTTCATCAAAAGCTAGCTTGTGGTTGTAGTATTCTAAATGGTTTTGGCAAAACAACTGGCTTACCACAAATTATGGAGTTGGGTACTTTGGAAAGCTATATTTGTTTGACAAACACTTTAAATGTGGGTGTTGTTCAACAAGCTTTGGTGGATATCATGGTAAAAGAAAATGAAGATCTAACAAGTGTTAATGTTGTCGTTGGAGAATGTAACGATGGATATCTAAATTCGATTCGTGATTGCGTTGTTACAAAAGAAGATGTATATGATGCGTATCGTGATTGTAAAAAAGAGTTTGAACTTGGCAGTGTTGGTGCAGGGCGAGGCATGTCTTGTTTTGAAATGTCAGGTGGTATTGGATCGAGTTCAAGAATCTTTGAAATTGATGGGAATACATATACTCTAGGTGTTCTTGTACTTTCTAATTTTGGTTTAAGAGAACAGTATCTATTAGATAGAGTTGAGGGGAATCAATTGCCTTTAGAACAAGAAAAAGGTTCCATCATGATGATCATTGCGACAGATGCCCCGTTAAGTGATCGTCAATTACGTAGAGTTTGTAACAGAATGCCAGTCGGTTTAGCTTTAACAGGATCGCATATGGGCAATGGTTCGGGTGATATTGCGATTGCGTTTAGTACAGCTAATCGTTTTGGAGATGAAAAGATTCATACTTTAAAACAAATCAATGACAACAAGATCAATGTTGTGTTTGATGCAGCCATTGAATCTTGTAAAGAAGCTGTGCATGTATCTTTAATTGAAAATGAAGAGGTAACGGGTCAGTCTGGACATGTTCGTAAGTGTTTAAATCAAGTGAAGATTTCATAGTGAAATCTTCTTTTTTATGTTATATTTTTTTTGGTGATTATATGAAGAAAGTAATGTTTGATTGTGATGATACACTCTATGATTTATCTTGGCCATTTCGCAAGTGCATGGAAGAATTCCTTCCGAATGTAGATGTGGATATGGATTTATTTTATGCGGATTATCGTAAGTTTGGAGATATGATTTTTGATGATCTTCAACAAGGAAAGATTACGATTGATGAATCTGGCGTTTATCGTATTGAAAAGGCTTGTGAAAAGTATGGGATTATTTTTTCTCATTCAAAAGCTGTAGAGTTTCAGTCTCGCTATAAATATTATCAGCATCATATTGAAATGGATGCACCATTGATTGATTATTTTTCGAATTGTGAAGATGAACTTGCGATTTTGACAAATGGAGAGGATGCGCATCAAAGAATGAAATTAGAAGTGCTTCATGTCTTTGATTATTTTAAACCTGAAAATGTTTTTACGAGTGGTCAAATTGGTGTCGCAAAACCAGATGTGAATGCATTTAAAAAGTGTATGGAAGCGATGCAGGAAGATATAAGTGAATGGTATTATGTGGGTGATAACTATATCAATGATATGCAGGGGGCTAAAAGTGCAGGCATGAAGACGATTCATTTTAATCGTCATCATCAAGTAAGTGGGCCTTGTGCAGATCATGTGGTATATAGTGCAAAGGAATTGGTTGAATTCATTAAAAAAGACTAGATTGAACTAGCCTTGTTAAGAATGTCGTAATGGCATTCTTTTTTTCTACAATTCTTCTTCACCCATGATTTCATCAGACCATATTTCTTCTTGCTCTGTGGGTTCATTGTAATCTTCAAATCTCTCATCAAGTGTTTGTTTGTTCATATAGTATCTCCTAACATAAGTATATATGAAATTAAGTTCAATTTAAATAGGAGGTTAAGTAGGCATAAAATCACATTTGTGGTAAAATAGTTCTGTATGTTTTGATAAGGAGTAATTATGTTTATAACAACAATTCATTCTATTGATTCATTAGAAAAATTGAAAAGAGCAAAGGCCGATGCCGTGATCATTGGTGTTGAACATTATTCCATTCGTACGAGTATTACGGTAAAAAAAGAGGATTTACAGCTTTGGAAGAAGAAGTGTAAAAAGCTTGGCCTTAAATTATATATCAACTTTTTAAGATTATGTATGGATGAAGATTTATCGGGTGTTCGTGAATACTTTTCTATTTTTAAAGAATTGGATGTGGATGGTATTTATTATGCAGATGAAGGTCTATATTTTGAGGCGAAACAATTGGGGATTGAATCCAAATTGATTTATCAACCGGAAACATTGGTGGCTTCAAGTGCAGATGTGGATTTCTATATGTCTTTAGGCATTCAATCTGTATCTTTAGCTCATGAATTGAGTCTTGAAGAAGTGGTAAGTATTGGAAAGCACAATCCGGATATTGAAATCTTAGTGCATGGGTATTTCTCAATCCTATATTCAAGAAGACCTTTGGTCACTAACTATTTAGAGGCTGTGAATAAACCGGTTTGTTCTTTGCCGTGTCATTATGACTTGGTTGAACAAACGCGACAGCAGCGTATGCCAATTGTGCAAGATGAGTCGGGTACACATATCTTTAGTGAAATGCCAATCAACTCATTACAGGAGATGTGGGATTTTACAGATGTAGGAATGCATCGCTTCCGCATTGATTCTTTGTTTTTTGATGATGATTGGACTGTTGAAATCTTGGGTTTATATGATTTAGCTTTACAAGGAATTAAAATTACGGATGATGAGTCGACAAACCGTTGGTATTTAGAAGAGACAATTAAGAAAAAGGAGGAGCAAGTAAATGAATAAGATTGAATTATTAGCTCCTGCTGGAAATTTAGAAAAAGCAAAGATTGCGATTTTATATGGGGCGGATGCCGTATATATTGGTGGTAAGCAGTTTAGTTTGCGTTCGCGTGCTAGTAACTTTTCCATTGATGAAATCGCAGAATTGGTTAAATTTGCGAATGCACATAACTCTCATGTGCATGTAACTGTAAATATGCTTCCGCACGAGTCGGATTTGGATGGGATTGAAGAGTATTTAAAAACGTTGGATTCGATTGGTGTGCATGCGATCATTGTGGCAAGTCCATCGATTATGATGTTGGCTAAAAAACTTGGATGTCAATTTGAGGTGCATGTATCAACGCAGCATTCTTCTACAAACTCAAGTGCTGCAAGATTCTGGAAAGAAAAGGGTATGGACCGTGTTGTGCTTGCCAGAGAATGTCAAATGGATGATATTCGTTCGATTTGTGAAGAGAATATTCTTCCGATTGAAGTCTTTATTCATGGCGGCATGTGTATTTCTTTTTCAGGACGTTGTGTATTGAGTAATCATATGACGCTTCGTGATGCGAATCGTGGTGGGTGTGCACAGAGTTGTCGTTGGAAATATCATCTAATGGATGGTGAAACAGAACTGAGTGATCCGACCAATTTATTTTCTATGTCTTCAAAGGATTTGCAGGCGGTGGATTATATTGAGGATTTCATCCATATGGGTGTAGCGTCTTTAAAAATTGAAGGGCGTATGAAAAGTGCGTATTATTTAGCTACGGTTGTATCAAGCTATCGTATGTTGATTGATTATATTTATGAGCATGGGCATGCGGATGTTGAAATCATTGAGCGTGTGAAAAAGGAAATCGCCAAGGCAGAAAATCGACCGACAGGGCCGGGCTTCTATAATGGGCTTCCTGGATATAAGGTGCAGTTGTATCAAGATCATGATGAAACGGTAACGCAGGAATATGTAGCCATTGTACAGGATTATGACAAGGAAAGTCAGATGGCGACTTTGCAGGTAAAGAATCATTTTATGCCAAATCAGGATTTAGAAATATTTGGTCCTCACATTTTAAGTACAATTGTACATGTAGGGGATGTGTATGATAGTGATGAGAATGTATTAGAGGTTTGTAATAAGCCGATGCAGATCGTACATACAAAGTGGTCTGGGCCAATTGAAGTGGATGCGATGATTCGTAAGATAAGATAAGTGGAAGAGGTAAGTAAGATGAAATTAAGTCAGAGTTTCTTTTATACATTAAGAGAAAATGCGAAAGATGAAGATAGCGTATCAAGTAATTTGTTGGTGCGTGCTGGAATGATCAAAAAATGTTCAAACGGAATCTATATGATCATGCCTATGGGAAAGAAGGTTCTTTCTAAAGTAGAAAATATTATTCGTGAAGAAATGGATGCGAAAGATGCACAAGAATTGTTGATGCCAGCATTGATTCCAGAAGATGTATATGTGCAATCGGGTCGTCGTGAGGCGTTTGGATCTAATATGTTTTCATTGAGTGATCGTTATAATAAGCGTTATGTTTTGGGTCCAACACATGAAGAATTGTTTGCGGTAGCGAGTAGTATGGATGGAAAATCTTACAAGGATTTCCCTTATAACTTATATCAGATTCAAACGAAATATCGTGATGAAACTCGTCCTCGTTATGGATTGATTCGTGTTCGTGAATTCATCATGAAGGATGCGTATACATTTGATGTGGATGAAGCTGGGTTGGATGTAGCTTACAACAAAATGTATGATGCGTATTGTTGTATCATGGATCGTTTAGGATTGGAATATAAAATCGTTAAAGCGGATACCGGAGCTATGGGTGGTTTATTATCTGAAGAATATCAAGCTCTATCAAGTATTGGTGAAGACGTTGTTGTTGGATGTGAAGGTTGTGACTATTCAAGCAACTTAGAAATCACGGAAGTTGTAGATACAATGGAAGATTCTTGTGAAGAAGAACTTTCTATGGAAGTTGTTGATACACCTAATGCGAAGACAATTGAAGAAGTGGCTGCTTTCTTTGGTAAGAAGGAAAGTGATTTCGTGAAAACATTACTTTACAATGTAGATGGAAAAGTCATCGCATTCTGTATTCCTGGTGATCGTGAATTAAACGAAACAAAGGCATTGAAATTATTGGGTGCAAACGAAATGGAAATGGCAAGCTTTGAACAAGTAGAACAAGTTACACATGCTCGTGTTGGTTTTGCAGGTCCAGTGGGTATTGATTGTCCTGTATATATGGATCGTCAAATCAAACATATGAAAAACTTCATTGTAGGTGCTAACCAATCGGATCGTCACATAAAGAATGTGAACTGTAAAGATTTTACGCCTGTTGAAGTGGCAGACTTATGTCAGGTTAAAGAAGGGGATATTTGTCCTAAGTGTGGTAAGAAGTTAACTTTCCAACATGGTATTGAAGTGGGTAACTTATTTAAATTGGGTACAAAATATTCTAAGAGTATGAATCTATACTATACAGATGCCAATAACCAATTACAACCTGTTTGGATGGGAAGCTATGGTATTGGTCTAGAAAGATGTATGGCTGCCGTTGCAGATCAGCACCATGATGATTTTGGTATTAAATGGCCAGTAGAAATTGCACCATTTAGACTTGCGATCGTTCCTGTTTCTTTAAAGGATGAAGAACAAGTAAAGATTGCGAATGATTTATATAATTATTGTAAAGAACACAAGTTCGATGTGATTTTAGATGATCGTAATGAGCGCCCAGGTGTTAAATTCAAGGATATGGAATTAATTGGTGTTCCTTATCGTATTACAGTGGGTCGTGGTATTAAAGAAGGAAAATTAGAGTGGACAGATCGTTATACGGGTGAAAAGACTGAAATTGCGATTGAGGATGTATATTCTGAAATTGAAAAAGTTTTCGCTATGTAAACGCTTGTACTTGGAATATAAACAAAAAAATGAGTTTTACATTTACTTTCAATGAGTTTTCATGTATATTAGTCATAGTTAAAGGAGTGTAATTATGCAAAATAAAATTGAAATTTTTAACAACCAGGTTATTATCAACTATAATTTGGCATATCCAAAGAGTCGTGAGGTTTTATTGAGATCTCATACGTTCGCAAAATTCGTTCAATATTTCATTGAATATCAAGAAACAGATAATGCGAGCATGTATGCGTATTTGACAAAGAATGGTGAATTGAAATCAAAAGAAGCTGCTTATGATTTCTGTCATTTCTTACGTTTATTGTCAATCTTTACTTGTGAAGAATTAGAAGATGAATATTATCTTTCAGATAAAAATGCTACTTTAAGTGTTATTGAAGAGATGTATCGTAATTGGCGTTCTTTACAACGTTTTGGATATATGAAGAGTGATAATTCAACGGATTTTGGTATTAATACATTAGTGGCATTTGACTCAGCTTCAAATGATTTAATTCTTCGTACATATCGTTTGTTTGAAGAAAAATTAATGGTAAGACCAAACTTAGTGTATCGTCAGGTACAAGCTGGAACAAATGCATGTTTCTCTGTTCACACTTTAGATAAAGTATGGGCTGATGAATATGCAGCATTACAAGATATTCCAATGATCGATACAGTTATGTTAAGAACTCCAATGATTTTGCATCCAAAATCAAGTAAACGTACAGGTATGTTTACTGAAATAGATACACAACCAATGACATATTTCAAAAAGGGAGAATCAAACTGGTTCTGTTATCCTTGTAAAGTTGGAGCTTTATTATGTTTTGTATACTTCAACTCAAAATATATGTCTAGTGCATTGAGTATGGCTAACTTATTTGAATTAGCTACAAAAGAAGAGAGTGCTCAAAAACCAGATCTTGTTGTGATTTTTGGAAATGATGATGGAAATGACGCTACAAACTTCTATTATGATGAGGCCAATGATATTTGGGTAGGATGCATTAGTGACAATCCTCGTATTGAATACTTTGGTTATTTAAAGAAAATGTGTTTAACATTACACAACTTGGCACAGATGAAAAAAGGTTGGTTACCAATCCATGGTGCTTTCGTAAACATTTATTTAAAAGATGGAACTAAGAAAGGTATCATGTTGATGGGTGATAGTGGTGCTGGTAAATCTGAATCCATTGAAGCATTAAAAGCAGCTGCTGGCGATATGATTCGTGAAGTAGAAGTTGTATTTGATGATATGGGAACAATTCACTTAGAAGATGGAGTTCCATATGGTCAGGGAACTGAAATTGGTGCCTTCATTCGTCTAGATGACTTGGATCCAGGTACTCCATATCGTGACATGGACCGTTCAATTTTCATGGCTCCAGAAAATCCAAACTCACGTATGATTCAGCCTGCGGCTCCATATCGTGTTGTTGTTCATAACCACAAAATTGATTTATTTGCGTACGCAAACAACTACACAAATGAATTTGGTTTAAAGAAATTGACTGTACAAGAAGTAAAAGATACTTGTAAGTTAGGTAAGCGTATGGCTTTGGGTACAACGCAAGAAGTTGGTATTTCAACAACTTACTTCGCAAACCCATTTGGTCCTATGCAAAAACAAGAACTTTGTGAACCAATCATTGACACAATGTTCCAGGCTCTAGAAGACAATGGTGTATTTGTTGGTGAAATCTATACTCACTTAGGATTCGATAAATCAAACCGTAAAGGTTTAAATATTGCGGCTCAGCAATTATTAGAATTCATTCAGAAAAAGGATTAAATATGTTCAACAATGATTCTATGAATTATTATTCAACAAGCACTTTAAAAAGTGCTTTGTTGAAGTCTTATGCATGGATGGCAATTGCCTTATGCATCACAGCTATTGTTTCTTATGGTTTATATACCACAAATGCTTTATTGATCTTATTAAGTGCAGCGCCATTTCTATTTATGTTGTTTGTGATTGCACCATTTATCTTGTCCATTGCCTTTGGCGTATCTATGGCAAGATCTACATCAAGTACAGGTATGAAGGTCATGTTAGTGCTTTATGCAATCTGTATGGGTGTTTCACTTACTTCGATTGGCTATGTATATGATGTAGCTACCATTGGAACGGCTTTTCTAGTCAGTGCAGTTTACTTTATTAGTTTAGCTGTTATTGGTACAACTTCTAAAAAAGATTTTACTAGCTTTGGCTCATTATGTATGGTTGGACTATTTGTATTGATTATTACCCAATTGTTTATGATGTTGTTTAGAACAAGCATGGATGTTCGCTTGCTTTCTATTATCACTCTATTGATTTTTACAGGTATCACAGTTTGGGATGTTCAACGAATGAATCGTTTATTGATTCAATCGGATGGTTCAGTCGTAGCACAAGATAAGATCGCAATCTTCATGGCTTTGCAGTTGTATTTGGATTTCTTGAATATCTTCTTAAGAATCCTACAATTAATTGGCATGGGAAATCGTAATAATAAGTAGATGTATTCGGGTAACCAAATAATCTAGGGGTCTATTTAGGGGACTGATGCCATAAAGGCGTTATCCTATAGACCCCTAGATTTGTTTTTAAGGATTAAAAGGATTTCAGTTATGGTTATAAACTGGAATCTCTTTTTAAATCTTTCGGTTAACGATTAAAGGATTCCATTGGCCCATTTGAAAGGCGTGCGTATTATTCTTTTTCTATAGACTTTTATTATTGGTATAAGATTCCTTCTTAAGAGCTCTGCAAAATCAGTCAATTATAAAAAGTTTATGCACTATAATGCATTTATATGATTTTTTCGTCGATTTATGCTATATTAAGTATCCGCGATAACTACGAAAAAATCGTGTTGTCCCTTGAGCCGGGTCTTGATGCTTCCTACGATGGCATCAAATCCGAAAATCTCATCGACTGGCTGCTTGACGAGTAAGCACTGCATTTCTAAGGGAAATTCAAAAGTTTTTGCAGTTCAAGTCTGAAACATATTTGAATTGAACACTTTCGTAGTTGTACATAGACACAATTGAAGATTCAAAGCATCTGTTCATATGAGCAGGTGCTTTTCTTTTGCTCATTTTGAAGGAGATTGATTTAAGTGGTATCTTTTCGAGGTTGTTCAAATCCCAGGGACAAGCCTCAAAACAGCACGGTGGATAGAGACGAAAACGGTCGGCTGTACTACACCTATTACCGTGGCTTGGCCGAAGCTATAAATATAAGGATTTTCCCGTAACTCTTCACCCCTCGGATGTGCTTTTCATTCCTGCCCTGGGCTTTGACGGTCTGATTGGCTACAGCCCCATCACTATGGCGATAAACGCCATCGGTATGAGAAAAGTACGGCGCAAAATTCTTCGCCAACGGTGCCGCACCTGGCGGTGTGCTGGAACATATCGGCACGATCAAAGAACCGCAGTTGCGATACGTATCACATCACAATTACGGTTCTTATTTGAATGTAAACAATTATAATGATACGAAGAAAAATCATGCAACGATTGTTAAGTTAATAGCAACTTTGAAGTGTGCTACAAAAACCACAGTTTTGTAATTTGGTGTTAAAACATTCTATTATTATCAATCGAATACATGGATTAAATAATAAAAATGGAGTAGTGTAATACTACTCCAAAGGTTTTTGATAGAAGTTTCCGTAGAAGTTTACTGTATTGTATGTATTGATCAATACTTTAGGATCGACCTTTCTTACGTTATCTACAACGTCTCTTAATTCATATGTAGAAATAACGGCTTTACATACATAATACTTACGATGGCTATATGCACCATAACATTCAAATACGCTCATACCATGACGACAAGTGGCCATAAAGGCATCGATAAGTGGGTCTGGATCGTTTGTCGTAAATTCAACGGTAATTTGTGCATAGCGTTGATATAGAGATGAGATTGTCTTTGTAGATAAGAATTGGAATAGGATAGAATATCCGGCATAGATCCATCCGCATAAGTATCCAAAGATAATGATCATAGCACAGTTATAGAAGAATACATAGTCCCAGATTCCTCTATGAATCTTACTAGAAACGTATTGAGCAATGAAATCTGTTCCTCCAGTAGATCCTCCAGCTCTTAAGGCTAGGGAAATGGAGAAGCCCCATAAGAATCCTCCAAATAGTACGTTTAAAATTTGATCTTTAAAGAAAGGTTCAAAATGGAAGATGGAAATAAAGAAGGATACTAGAAAGAATTGTACACAACTCAAAAAAGTGAATCTTGGCGAGATGTGTTTATAACAAAGAATAGCTGCAGGAACATTTAATGCGATGATTCCAACTTGTGTCGGAAAGTTAATGTTCCATAAAGCACATACTTTATTGATCAATAGGGCAAGTCCAGTAAATCCGCCTGAGATCAAATTGCACGGTGCCATAAATACATTTAATATGTAGCACTGCATAAAAGCACTGAATACAATCATTATGGTCGACGTCAATAGTCGTAGCTTCTTTTCTTTTTGAAGCTGATGAATAATGTGTTGCATAATATAAAATACCTCTTGTTCATTGACCATCTAATCATAGGTCATTTGTCAAATAAGTTCAACCAAAATTGGAAAATGTATGTTTTTTAAAAAAATGTAAAAAAATTAAATTTTTTCTTGCTTTTTATTTGGCGTTGAGGTATTATATATGGGCAGTCAACGAAATGGTTCCGTAGCCAAGTGGTAAGGCAATAGACTGCAACTCTGTGATCATCAGTTCAAATCTGATCGGAACCTCCATAAATGATGGGGTCGTGGCGGAATAGGCAGACGCAACGGACTTAAAATCCGTTGGGAGAAATCCCGTGTGGGTTCAAGTCCCACCGTCCCCACCATCGTTTATATACAATCAACAAGTTAC
>NZ_QSPK01000001.1:57396-62585 GCF_003436425.1 Eubacterium sp. TM05-53 | reverse complement strand
ATGGGCAGTCAACGAAATGGTTCCGTAGCCAAGTGGTAAGGCAATAGACTGCAACTCTGTGATCATCAGTTCAAATCTGATCGGAACCTCCATAAATGATGGGGTCGTGGCGGAATAGGCAGACGCAACGGACTTAAAATCCGTTGGGAGAAATCCCGTGTGGGTTCAAGTCCCACCGTCCCCACCATTTTTTGGAAAAGATAGCTAGAGACAAATGTTTCTAGCTTTTTTCGTTTATTAAGCTTTTGGTTTCGGAATAAGAAAATATTACATGTGAAAAAACAGTAAATGTCACAACAGATAAATTGTAGGGCATGAAAAAAAGTTGCCTTGGCTGCAAGCTGTTTGGCATATTAAACACCACATGTAATACAGAATCTTGAATGACATTCCAATTGTCAAATTCTGTACATTCAAACTGGTCAAAGCCAAGATAACAAGTATGGCAAAAAAGAGAACGTTCTACATTATCAAGAATACAAGGAAAAAGAGAAACTGATCAACAGATAAAAAAAAGAAATATACAGAAGAAGATTACTTGTATGAGGTGCAGGTATTGGATTCAAACATCAAAAGATTGAAGAGCATCATTCGCAATCTAAAATTCAGAAGAAATCGGAATGAGTTCAAGTTTAAAAGAAAGATGTCTTCTGTATGTTTTACCTATCCTATAAATATACTAGCATCAACATGATATTTTAAATTTATGGGGATGAATACATTAGTACATATGATGATTTTTCGCTTGTGATTCTTTTAAAATCAAATGAACTAGATTTTGATTCACTGATGGAAATTGAATGTTTTAGGAATTCTATTTGAGTTTGGAAGAGAATCGAAGAAATCAAATTCGTGAAGAATTTGAAAAGATTGAAATCGTAGATTGATTTATTTTTGTTTCTTGGTAAACTTATCGTTGCGAGGTGGACTATGAGTATATTAACAGTTGAACATTTAAGCCATGGATTTGGTGGAAGAGAAATATTTGAAGATGTATCCTTTCGTTTGTTGAAGGGCGAAAAAATAGGGTTAGTTGGAGCAAATGGGGAAGGTAAATCTACTTTCATGAAAATCATTACGCGTAATTTAGAGCCAGATTCTGGAAAGATTATTTGGTCAAATAAAGTGAAGAGTGGTTACTTGGATCAGCATACGGTATTAGAAAAAGGAAAGACAATTAAAGATGTGCTACAAGATGCGTATTCTGAATTGTTTGATATGGAAAAGACAATTAATGATGCGTATATGAAGATGTGTGATTGTTCTGAAGAAGAAACCAATGCATTGTTGGATGAAATTGGTGAACTTCAGGATTATATGGAACATCATGATTTTTATTTGATTGATTCTAAAATCGATGAAGTTGGCCAGGCTTTAGGACTAAAGGATATTGGTTTAGAGCGTGATGTTGAAGAGTTGTCTGGTGGACAACGAACAAAAGTTTTATTGGCTAAGTTATTGTTGGAAAAACCAGATATCTTGTTGCTAGATGAGCCAACAAACTATTTGGATGCTGAACATATTAGCTGGCTGAAGAATTATTTATTGAATTATGAGAATGCGTTTATTTTAATTAGTCATGATATTCCATTCTTAAATGATGTTGTAAATGTGATTTATCATGTAGAGGCTCCAAAATTAACACGTTATGTTGGAAATTATGATGAATTTAAGCGTGTTTATGAGATAGAGCAGAAACAATTAGAAGCAGCATATCAAAGACAAGTCAAGGAAATTGAAAAATTAGAAGATTTTGTGGCTCGTAATAAGGCTCGAGTTGCCACTCGTGGAATGGCAAATTCAAGAGCCAAAAAGCTTGAAAAAATGGAACGTATCGAACTTCGTGCTCAAAAACCAAAGCCTGAATTTAATTTCTTATTAGGAAAGACACCATCTAGAGTCATTGTAGAGGTAAAAGATTTTGTGATTGGATATGAAGATGCGATTAGTGCTCCTATGAATTTAACACTAGAAAAAGGGATGAAGATTGCCTTGACAGGTGCCAATGGTTTAGGAAAATCAACGTTATTAAAGAGTTTAATGGAATTAATTCCTAGTATTTCTGGAACTTTACATCATGGAGAACATGTTGATTTTGGATATTTTGAACAAGAAACGAAGAATGAAAACTTAACATGTATTGATGCTTTATGGAATCATTATCCAATGTGGACGCAATATGAAGTACGTACTGCCTTGGCTAAATGTGGTCTTACTACAGATCAGATTGAATCCAAAGTCATGGTATTGTCTGGAGGAGAACAGGCTAAACTTCGTTTGTGTATCTTAATGAATTATCCACATAATGTATTAGTGCTTGATGAACCAACAAACCATTTGGATCAAGATGCCAAAGATGAATTAAAAAGAGCATTAAAGGAGTATAAGGGAACTTTATTATTAGTATGTCATGAACCAGACTTTTATGAAGGATTAGTGGACGAAGTATGGGATATGCGTAAATATTCGTTGAAAGTATAAGAGAACTTTGGTTCTCTTTTTTTGTGCTTATTTGGACAGCATAGTGACCAATTTTACCATATATATATATATATAAATTTAATGGTTAAAATATAATAAAAGAGAGGTACATTCTATGAGCTGGATTGAAAAAACAACAAAAAAACGAATCAAACAATTGGATGAACATTCAGAATTGAATTCGTATGAATTTGAAGAAAAGGGAAACAAAATGATGAAGAATATTAAGTTCTATGTGATTCTTATCTTTGCAGCTGTATTAGTTTTGGCACTTTGGTACCAATGGAATCATCCAGAAATTAATATATTTCCAATTTTTTTTCCTATATTAGTATAATGAGTTGGCTCGATAAAATAGCTAAGAAAAGATTGGCTGAATTAGATGCACATCCATAATTGAACTCAGATAAATTTTTGGAAAAGATGTGTACGCTATATTTCGCTATTGTTTTGATATGACTCAGAACATTTTGAAATCTGGATCTTCGCACAAAAATAAAAATAGCCACAATTGTGGCTACAACAACATAAATCCAATACCTACGATAACTCCAGTTATAAATAGGATGGAAATGGTTCTTAAAATGTCTTTCTTTTTGGCTTCATAACGAATCATCACAATTAAACCAAGTCCTGCATTTGTGACAAGTCCTGCAAGTAAGGATCCAAAGGATAATTCACCAGCCGTATAGAGTTGTGTTAGAACAACGGTAGCTGCGCAGTTTGGAATAAAACCGAATAGTGCAGCAATGATGGGTTGGAATAAATTATCTTGAAGTAAGATCATTGATAATGTTTTTTCTCCTATGAATTCCATTAATAGTGTTAATACAAAACTAGTAATAAAGATGAATACATAGATTTTTAAAGATCTTAATAGGGCGCTGATCCATAATGGATATTCAGGATAGCAACATGGACAGCTTGATCCTGAACTTTCTTCTTCCTCGTATTCTTCATCGTCATAATCCTCTTCTTCCATATCTTCGAAGCGGAGGATTTTTTGATTGCGGAATAGTATGTGATCGGTAATTAGTCCAACAAGGATTGCGATAACTAATTTTAATCCTAAAATACCAAGTAGAGATGAATACATCTTTGGATTACTAATTAGGATTGGGATGGCTTCATCACTTGTCGCAATCATAACACTGACGAGTGTTCCTAATGTAATGTTATTTTGAACAAACAACATAGCGGCTAGAATACTAAAGCCACATTGTGGAATCAATCCAACGATTGCGCCTAGAATGGGTCCAAGTCTTTGTAGTCCAAAGAAAAGTTTATCGTCTTGTGTATTCTTTCTTTCAAAAACTTCTAATATACAATAAGTAATATACAATAAGGGCAGCATAGCCCATGTATCGTGTATGGTATCTAAAATAATGTCTATAAAATTCAAAGGTAGTTCCTCCTAACTTACATAAGTATACACATTTTTTCAAAAATTGCACTTGACGTACTCTCATCATTAAAATGACGAGATTCTCTTTCTCGCATTACGAGAAATGGAGCATCGCAAAGCTTTCATCATGGTTCTAGACCTTGCATATAGTCTTTGCATAGCTCTTGTTTTTCGAGCATTTCCAATCCATGTGGACTGTACTCTGTATACTCATACTCCATCCAGCAGGGCTTACGCCTGAGACCTGAACTAGATGAGGGATTCTTTAAGCTAGAATCCAAAGCATGATTTCATTGTGTGTCCACATTTTTTCTTATTTGAAATCAGTGTTTCCTGCATTTTGACAAAGTGTGGAAAATCAAGATGACAGGTTTCAAAATCGGGTGCAGTCAATGTATCGTCCGTATGACAAATTAGAAAGGCAGAATACAAATCTCTTTGTACTTTATGTCCTTCAATCGTTTTAAATCTTTCACTTAAAGTAGGCTTGATGTATTCACCTGTATCATGGTGAAGTTGAGAAGCACGATATTGATGAATATCGATTTCGTAGTATGGAATTCCATACTGTGTTGCTTTTGTTTTTAAGTCTGCCTGCATAAGACCTGGAGAACGGTTCTTGATGGAATGTCCATAACGCTTTTTGCGTTTGTATTTGTGTACCATCTTTGAAGAGCCGTCTTTTTGTTGAACGGATACAGCTTTATCCTGTCGTTCCGTCTTCTTTGATTTCTTCTGTAGAGCTTTAAAGTTCATTGGTTCCAGAATGAATTCGCTTGTATTTTGAACGACTCTATTGATAAAGGTATGGTGTGAAGTCTTAATATAGGCAGACTGCTTTCGATAGAGCACGCGTATCTGTCGTTTTAGACGTCTGCACCTTCTCGTTGTCTTCCACTTATGCTTTCCCTTTTTGACTGTACCATTCTTGTTATAGTTTTCTGGATTATGTTTTCGCATAGAGGCATCCACCAGATTCTGCTTGTGGCGGATTTCCTTTTCATATCTAGCTGATTCTGGAGCCAGTTCTTCCAGATGGACCTCGTTGTTTGAGACTGTCGCAATCGTAGAGGTTCCAAAGTCTACACCTGTACGATGTCCACCATCTTTTGACAGCTCAATTCGTTTTGGTGCATCACCTCGAAGCGTAATTACAACATAGTATTTGAATCCACTGTTGAATTCGATCCTCTTTAAAAATGAATAAACAACATCTTCTTTCAAATCAACAGATGAAATAATATTCTGAATATATTCATTCTTTGGGACACGAACCTTGTAGTAATGCTTCATAAAACATATA
>NZ_QSPK01000001.1:30788-57386 GCF_003436425.1 Eubacterium sp. TM05-53 | reverse complement strand
ACACGAACTTTGTAGTAATGTTTCATAAAACAGATGGTATCCCATCTTGAAAGACGTACTCCTGTTGCAGCACATTTTTGTTTGATACAATCGAAACTATTATATCTTCGATAATGAAGATGATACCCATCCTCAAATAGAACCTTTTCTACTCCTTTATATACAGCTTCTGCTTCTGCCTGTGCCTGATGAGAGTTGATGTAGTTCTTGAATTTCTTTTGTTCTTTGGATACGAACTTACACAAAGAAGTCTTCGTGAGATTATACTCTTTTTGTTTCATACACATGATATTTGACAGCTCTTTTTTCTTCTTCTTTTCAGAAGCTGATAGTTCAGAACCTTTCTTTTTAGAAAACTCAGCTTCTCCATAAGCTTTGCGTGCACCCATATATTCTTTATCATGAAATAAAGCATTCAATCGATTTGTAGCATATCGAACCAACTGATTATGCATCTGATTTGCATAGAAAAAAGACTTCGACAAAAACTGTTTTTCAGATTCATTTAGTTCCAATTGAAAACGTACTGTATACATACCGAAGTCTCCTTTTTTTACGATGTATTCTTCGTATATATTATATCATGATTCCCAAATAGAAACTGTTGAAAAACTGTTGAAAAACTGTTACATACGTCATTCATCTCACGACTAAAGTCACGAGCGTTTTGACTTTAACAGTAAAAAGCAGGAAACTAATCAATTGTTCCTGCTCTATCGTTGATTGTAATTTTTTTGTTTCTTAATCGAACTTGAATATAATCATGCACACCTGCATAGATAAGCGCAAATATAGGAACGCCTAGAAACATTCCGACAACGCCAAATAATGCACCACCTATAGTGACTGAGAATAGGATCCAGAAGCCTGACATTCCTAGTTTATCTCCAAGCACAATAGGTTTAATGATGTTTCCATCGCATTGTTGAAGGATGAAGATAAATATCGCAAAGATCAAGGCTGAGAATGGATCAATCAAACATAAGATAATGATGACGGGAATAGCGCCTAAGAATGGTCCAAAGACGGGAATGACATTAGTGACACCTATGATTAAAGCAATCATACTTGAGTATGGTAGCTTTAATACTAAGGCTCCAAAGTAACAGATCATACCAACAATAAAGGAATCAATGATGTTTCCAACGATATATTGTTCAAATACAGTCTTCGCATCGTTTGTCCATAGTGTCAAGTAGTTCGCAAAGTTTTTATCAAATAATGAGTAGTTTAACTTTTTGATCCCCTTAACAAGTGTTTCACGGTCCAATAAGATATAGAATGCGGAAACGAAAGCTAAGATCAAGTTAACGAATCCTTTCACAAAGCTATAAGAGTAAGAAGCGATTTTAGGAATGGATTCGGTTAGTACACTTGTAATTTTCTTTGTGACGTCAAAATTGATCAGTATTTGTTCGACTTGTTTTTCTGAAATGTTTAATTTATACGCAAAATCTTTTGTGTATCCAATTAAAGTGTCGGAATAAACCGCAACGTTTTTAGAGAATTGTCGCACAGAATCAATCGTATTCGGAATGATAATGGAGAAAAATAAGATCAAGAATCCAATGGCTAAAATAAACACAAGAGCAGTTGATAGAATTCTTTTGTGGTTTTTGCGCATTGGAATATTTCTAAGTAATTTTTCTTCAACCCATTTTTGCGGATTGTTTAATATAAACGCCAATCCAATTCCAAGAAGGAAAGGGAATAGTATCGTCAATATAAACTGAATGGCTCGTTTAATGTCTTTAAACTTATTCAATATTGTAAAAAACAAGATTGCGATAATTAAAGATGCTGAATAAACGATGATTCGCTGCTTCATTTCTTGGGTTAATTTAAAATGCATTTAAGTAAGACTCCTTCCATACCATATATAATAGCATCTAGAAAAAAATTATAAAAGCCATTATAATAGTCGTATGGAAAAAATATTTGAAGGGGCCATTTCCTGCAAAGCCCTATTAGAAGCAGGGTCTCGAGATTGTAAAAAACTATATATTGATAAGAAAAAGAATACAAAAGATACAAGATATTTGGCTAAAATTGCCAAAAGTAAAGGTTGTGAAGTCATCTTTAGTTCGCGAGATGAAATCAATGAGTTGGCTACAGGTAAAACGCATGGTGGTATTTTACTTCTAGCTGAAGAAAAACAAATTCCTCAACTTGTTCAAGCAAATGTCCATGGTTTTCTTTGTTACATCGACGGAGTTGAAGATCCATATAATTTAGGAAGTATTTCAAGAACACTATATGCTTCTGGATGTGATGCGATGATTCTTCCGAAAAGAGACTGGAGCTTTGCCGAACAAACCATTCTAAAGGCAAGTGCCGGAGCTTATGAAAAACTTCCTATTTACTTTGTGGATTCAGATGAAGAATTGGTAGACTATTGTAAAAAGCATGAACTTCCTATTTTGTGTGCCCACAGAAAAGATGCCGTAGGACTTTATGACTATACGTTTGAATCCGACTTCTGTTTATGTTTAGGTGGAGCCTTAAGAGGACTAAGTTCAACTATTACTTCAGCTTCCAAACAAAATATTGTCGTAGAATACGGAAGAGATTTTAGAAATGCTCTAGATTCAGCGAGTGCTGCAGCTGTATTTAGTTTTGAGATATTAAGACAAAAGAAAGTCAAAGCGAATTAAATTGCTTTGACCTTTTAATTTGTCGAATAGATTTTCTGTGCTAATTCTTGATCTGCAAAATCAACAATGATGATGCCATAATTCTTTTTCTGCCAATCATATCCTTTTAAATATGTATTAATCTTCTTCGCGTACTTCTTTGAAAAACCAATCTTACCTTTACCACTCGAGGAAGTGAAATTTAAATAAAATGTAGAATCATTGGACATAGCGTTTTCTAATCCGTATTCAGTCGCATTAATAAAACTCGATAATCATTTTCATTCAAAATCAGGTTGAAGTCTTTGATGATTTTCGGTATCATATAATTGTCTAAGAGGACGGGTAGAAATCACAACTTTGATCGGTGCTGGATTTCTACCTTTTATTATTTACGTCCAATCCATTCTAAAAATACTGTAACAAAAAGATAGGGAAAGTTCAGCCTAAAAGGGTTTAAAGGTGATTTATTCCTATCCAGTTTTATATATTCCATATTTAACAAAGATTTAATTTCAGTTTGTATGTTCATTAATAAATCTTTTGTATTCTTTGAATTGTGAGTAAGAAGAAACAAGCACTATTAACGGTTTTAGATACAAAAGCCATTTATCCAGTATTTCAACCCATTGTAGATTTACAAAATGGCAATGTAGTGGCCTATGAATCGTTGAGTCGGATTGAAAATAAAAATATAGATATAAATATTGAGGAATTATTTTGCCTGGCTGAAGCCTATGGTTGTGTATGGAAGCTAGAGAAGCTTTGTCGAGATAAAGCTTTAAAGGCGAGTATGAATAAACCTTCTGGGACAAAGATATTCTTAAATGTGGATGGACAGATCTTTCAAGATTCAAATTTTATTTCCGGATTTACTAATCGAAAATTAGAAAAATTTGGTTTATCAAATGAAGATATTGTCTTTGAAATTACAGAAAGAACCGATATTGAAAACTATGTATTACTGCAAACTATTATGAATCACTATATTGATCAAGGTTATCAAATCGCCTTGGATGATGTGGGAGCTGGCTATTCCGGATTGAATCGTGTGGTGAATACAACACCCAATTATTTAAAGGACGATATTGAACTGGTACGTAATATTCATTTAAGTAAATCTAAACAAAGTATGATGAAGCTATTGGTAGAGTATTGTGATGAAATGGGATTGAAACTTGTCGCAGAAGGCATTGAGACACAAGAAGAATTAGAATGTATCTGCAACTTACATGTACATTATGGGCAAGGCTACTATCTAGGTTTACCAGACTGTAAGTTTAATGGTATATCGAGTCAAGCTTTACAATATTTAATGAATATTCATGGTATGATAAAGACATGAGGAGATAATAATATGCCACAAATATTAAAAAACACTTCTGAAATATCAGACAAATGCAATGAAACGAATGAATCAACGTTGAAAAAACTTGAAATGTACCAAAATATTGCGATTTCTGAATACCAAATTGATAATAAAGAGACGAAAGATGCAAAACTTGCCATTCAAGAAATGAGAAAGAAGTATGGCTTATAATTCGATAAATAATAAAAGCACCGTTTTAGTGAAATATACTAAAATAAATATCAATGTCAAATCCAGATTAATGTTATAATAGATGCATGCTGATTAATGTATATGTAGAATACAATCGCCTACGCAATACCTTTACATATTCTTGTGATACGGATGTTGAAGTGGGATGTCGAGTCCGTGTTGAATTCAACAATCGTACGCTTGTAGGATTTGTCGAAGAAGTGAATGTAGAAAGCGATTTTAAAAATATTAAACCCGTCATTGAAGTCATAGATGAAAAGCCATTATTGAATAACGAATTAAAGTTATTGGCCAATTATATGGCTGATTTTTATGCGAGCTCGAAAGTGACATGTTATAAAACGATGTTACCACCAGCTTTGCGTCCTTCTAGTAAGCATTCGAAAATCATTTATGAAGATTATGCGGTATTGAATGAATCAAGCTTACCTTTAACTACCCGACAAAAAGAAGTGCTATCTAGTTTTACCTATCCATGTAAGATAAGTGAACTTAGAAAAGTCAGTCCTTCGATTACGAAAGTATTATTGGATAAAGGCTATATTACAATTGAAAAAAGAATCAAAGATTCAAATACTTGTGTCGGTGAAATTGCTGATGTGATTCATTCATTAACTTCTGAACAAGAATGCGCAATTCAAACCATTCAAAATACCGATAAGACAGTCTCTTTACTTCATGGAGTGACGGGTTCTGGTAAGACGGAAGTCTTTTTACAATTAGCTGAAGATGTATTAGCATCTGGTAAACAAGTTCTATTTCTTGTTCCTGAAATTGGTTTAACACCCATGATGATACAAAGAGTGCAGGCGCGCTTTAAACAAAAGATTGCGATCTATCATTCAGGATTGAATGCACAAGAAAAGCTCGAACAATATAATCTAGTGAAGAATCATGAAGTGGATATTGTGGTTGGAACGCGTAGTGCCTGCTTTATGCCGTTTTCTTCTTTAGGCTTGATTTTAATGGATGAAGAACACGATTCAAGCTACAAACAAGATAATACCCCAAGATATCATACGCGTGATATAGTCTTATTTCGTGCGGCTTATCATAAGTGTAAAGTTGTTTTGGCAAGTGCTACACCATCTTTGGAATCGTACGCAAGAGCCTATAAAAATGTATATGAACTGATTGAACTAAAAAATCGTATTCATGAAATGCCAGAAATTTGTTTGGTAGATATGAAAAAGGAACGAATCACAAACGGCCTATCGGAAACATTACTTCAAGCTATTCATGAGCGCCTTTCGAAAAATGAACAAGTGATCTTACTTTTAAATCGAAGAGGCTATTTACCCGTTGTTCGCTGCAGCGATTGTGGACACGTACGCATATGTCCAGATTGTGGTGTAGCCTTAACCTATCATAAAAATCAGAATGCCTTAGTATGTCATTGTTGCGGAAGACAATTTCCATTTATGGAAGAATGTCCAAGCTGTCATTCTAAAAATTACTTTAAGGCCGGTATGGGAACCGAACGTTTAGAAGAACAGATTCTAGAAATTTTTAAAGATCATCATGTTGTTCGTATGGATGCGGATAGTACGCGTAGAAAGAATGCACATGAAAAGTTGTTAAGAGAATTTGAGGAGTCAGGTGATTTATTGATTGGTACACAAATGGTGGCCAAAGGCTTGGATTTTGAAAGAGTGACCCTTGTTGGCATATTAAATGCGGATGCCACGCTTTGTCGAAATGACTACAGGGCAAGTGAAACGGCATATGAAATGTTAGAACAGGCGAGTGGAAGAAGTGGTCGTGGAAAGCTAAAAGGACAGGTTATGATTCAGACATTTGATCCAGATCACTTTGTGATGCGATGTGTGCAGATGCATGATTACAAGATGTTCTTTAATCAAGAAATGCGCTATCGCCATTTAGGTATGTATCCACCCTATGTATATTTATGTACTTTAGTATTTACACACTTTGATTTAAGGGAAGCTTATAAACAGGCGAGTGTTGCGAAAGAATATTTTTCATCCATTCGTGTTTTAGGTCCGATTGAAATTCGTATGCAACAAAAGAAACATCGTGTACGCTTGATTTTAAAATCAAAGGATGACAAGTTACTGCATAAGCTTGTTCGAGATTATTTAGATGAAACAAAACAGGTTGTGGATGTGAATATGCATCCAATAATGATGGAGGAATAGAATGAGAAAATGGATATGGAAAGCCTTAGATGAAGTTGTGAATAAAGAAGTCTACTCCAATTTATATTTAAGAAATCACTTACAGGAAGTGGAAGAAAAGGATCGTGCTTTAGCAACACGCATTTTTTATGGAACGATTCAGAACTATCGGTATTGTAAAGAATGCTGGTCAAAGTACGTAAAGAATAAATTAAATCCTAAAATGGATGTATTACTAACAATGAGTACATACCAGTTGTTGTTTTTGGATAAAGTACCTAGCTATGCGATTGTCAATGATGCGGTCAATATCGCCAAAAAGATCAATGTGAAATATGCCGGTTTGACAAATGCCGTACTTCATAAAGTGAAGCCAATTGAAACAGATAATGTGGCCTTAAAGTATTCTTTACCAGATTGGCTATATAAGATGTGGGTTTCTCAATATGGCCAAGAAAAAGCTTTAGTGATGGCAAGTGCAAGTGTCAATATATTACCGATGTATGTTCGTCGAAATGTATTAAAGACAAATGAAGCTGATTTTGATTTGGATACGTTTGTGTGTGTTCAAGATCCTTTATATGTTTATGCGGGTAATGATTATTTTCATCATGACTACTACCAAAAAGGCTATATGAGTGCTCAAGATGAGGGAAGTTTTGCGATTGCAAAGTTTGTAGATCCACATGAAAATGAAACGATTCTAGATTGTTGTGCAGCTCCAGGAACAAAGACGATGGCCATGGCCGAAAGGATGCACAACAAAGGGCATATTGATTCGTATGATCTACATGCACATCGTAAAGACTTGATAGAAAGTGATGCCAAACGCTTAGGCATAGATATTGTATATGCAGGTGTACAGGATGCGACAACATTTAAAAGTTCCGTATTATATGATCGTATCTTATGTGATGTTCCATGTTCAGGCTATGGCGTATTATCTAGAAAGCCCGATATTAAATTACATATGGTCCCGGAAGATATGGATACATTGATTCCGTTGCAGTATTCTATTCTGAATAATGTATGTCAATATGTTAAGGCAGGGGGAGTCTTAGTCTATTCCACTTGTACGATGAATAAAAAGGAGAATGAAAAACAAATTGAGAAATTTTTGCGTGCCCATGAAGAATTTAGTCTTGTGGATGAAAAAACCATTTTTAGTGATACAAGACAAGATGGCTTCTATATGGCAAAACTAGTGCGTAAATGATATAATGAACGATAGAAATTGAGGTGCTATTTTGGAAAGTTTATACAATTTAAATTACGATCAAATGTGCGAATATGCCCTAGATCACGGATGGAAATCGTATCGTGGACACCAGATCTTTCAATGGTTGTATCGCAATCGTGTGTTCGACATTGATGAAATGAGCAATGTATCAAAGGAAACAAGAGAAATCTTAAAAAAAGATTTTGTCGTGAATCCTTTAGAATTAATAAAAAAACAAGTTTCACATGATGGAACGACAAAATTCTTGTTTAAAACAAGTGATGGAGCCCTATTAGAAAGTGTTATGATGGTCTTTGACTATGGTCGTAGCGTTTGTGTTTCGAGTCAGGTTGGCTGCAACATGGGCTGTGCTTTCTGTGCGAGTGGTTTGACTAAGAAAAAAAGAGATCTAACAAGTGGTGAAATGGTTGCCCAAGTAATGTATGTTCAAAAGGAATTGGATAAAGATAACTTGCGCCTTTCACATATTGTTGTCATGGGTACAGGAGAGCCTTTTGATAACTATGACAATGTGATGAATTTCTTGGCAACCGTAAACCATGATCGTGGTTTAGGCATTGGTTCTAGACATATTACGATTTCAACTTGTGGTATTGTTCCAAGAATCTATGATTTTGCGAATGAACATACACAATACAATTTGGCTATTAGTTTACATGCACCAAATGATGAATTGCGTGATCAATTAATGCCAGTCAACCATGCCTATCCATTAAAAGAGTTGATGGAAGCTGTAAAGTATTATGGTCAGGAAAACAATCGTCGTTTGACATTTGAATATATTTTATTAAATGGTGTCAATGATCGTCCTGAACATGCCAAACAATTGTCAAAACTTCTTCATGGAATGAATGCGTATGTCAATTTAATTCCATACAATGCGGTGGATGAAAAAGGCTTTAAATCGGTAAGTCATGATGAAGCTATGGTCTTCTATGATTTATTGATGAAGAATCATGTTCGTTGCACGATTCGTAAAGAACATGGTAACGATATTGACGCGGCCTGTGGACAATTAAGAATCAAAGAAATTAAAAAGGAAGGAATTTAAGCAGATGAAAGTTTTTGCGAATACAGATGTAGGTCTTGTAAGACAATTAAATGAAGATGATTATTGTATCGCTCATAATGCCAACGATGAATGGATGGCCATTGTCTGTGATGGTATTGGTGGTGCAAAAGCAGGAGAAGTGGCGAGTCATACAGCAGTAATGACGATGTATGAAGCATTTATGAAGTCTCCTGTATTTAAAAAAGATCGTCAGGTCGACAACTGGATTCGTGAAAATTTAAATCAGGCGAATGATTTCATTTATTCAAAAAGCTTAAAAAATCCTAATGAAAGAGGTATGGGGACTACGGCAGTGGGTGTCATCAAAGCTCATATTGGGACGTTTATTTTTAATGTGGGAGACTCAAGAATCTATGCGGATTATAATAATGAATTGATTCAAATGAGTGAAGATCATAGTGTCATTGCCCAATTATTAAAAGAGGGTAAGATTACTTTGGATGAGGCAAAGTCGCATCCACAAAAAAACACATTAACAAATGCCTTAGGTGTATGGCATGTTTTCCGTATTGATATCAATAAGATTGAAAATACATATAATTATTTATTGATTTCGAGCGATGGATTACATGGATATGTTGAAAAGAAAGTGATTTCGGATATTGTACATGATCCAACTCTTTCTTTACAGGAAAAGACAGAAACACTGATTGCCAGAGCCAATCAATCAGGTGGTTATGATAACTGCACAGTTATCTTAATGGAGAATGATGGAGAATAATAACTATGATGATGGAACAAATAGCGAACCGCTATGAGATCTTGTCTTTGATTGGTCAGGGTGGAATGGCGGATGTCTATAAGGCGAAGGATACGATATTAAATCGTATCGTGGCAATTAAAGTTCTACGTGATAAATTAAGTGGGGATGCGATGGCATTAGTACGCTTTCAACGTGAGGCAAGTGCAGCCAGTCGTTTATCTCATCCAAATGTTGTAGATATATATGATGTTGGTGAATATGAAGGTATGCACTATATTGTCATGGAATATATTCGTGGTCGAACTTTAAAAGATTTGATTGCGCAACGCGGAGCTTTAGATGTGGATGAAGCCATTGGCATTATGAAACAATTGATCAGCGCAATTGATCATGCGCACGATCATAATATTATTCATCGTGATATCAAGCCGCAAAATGTGTTGGTAAAAGACGATGGAACGATTAAAATTACAGACTTTGGGATTGCGGTAGCCCATGGTTCTGTGCAGCTAACGTATAATAATACGGTTATGGGTTCAGCTCATTATTTAGCGCCAGAAACAACACAGGGTAAAGAACCAAATGCACAAGTGGATATTTATTCATTGGGTATTGTATTCTATGAACTATTAACAGGACATGTTCCTTTTACTGGTAAGACGCCGACTGAGATTGCGATCAAGCATTTGCGTAAGCCAATGCCTTATGTGCGTGATTTCAATCCGGATATTCCGCAGTCTGTTGAAAATATTATTTTAAAGGCGACCGCTAAAAGTTTAGATGATCGTTATGTATCTTGTAAAGAAATGCTTTATGATTTGATGCATTGCATGGATATAGAATATCGTGATATGAAGCGTATCAAGGTGGATACAAGTCCGAATAAAGAATTGATGAAATACGATAATGGGCATATTGATTTTGAGGATGAAGAGTCTGAAAAAGAAGAGAAGAAAAAACGCAATTGGATTCCAGCTGTCATGATTAGTGCTGCGGTTGTGATTTCTATTGTCGTACTTGTATTGATTGCCAGTATTACAGGCATTATTAGAATCAGTGGCTTTTTAGGCTATCAAACGATGCCAGATGTAGTGGATTTGACGCCGGATGAGGCAATCGATGTGTTGCAGGATGCGCATTTTAATACTTCAAGAGTCACATATGTCTATAAGGCGAATGATAAGTATGAAAAGGGAAAAGTCATTAAGGCTTCTTATAAAGAGGGTGAAGTGATTTTAAATGATGCGAAAATCGTTTTAACTGTTTCTAAAGGATCTACCTATTTAGTACCTGACTTTACAGATGGCTTGTATTCGGAGGCTGCTTATGAATTGGGGCAAAATTGTCCAAATGTGCAGATTGAAGTGGAATATGAAGGATCAAAGGACATGGATCCAGGTATTATTTTAGAACAAAAGGGATTAACGCCAGGCAAACGTATTGATCCAGATAGTAAGGAAACTATTACTTTTGTGGTCAGTACCTATCCTTCGATTGTGATTCCTTCGGATTTGATTGGTCAAGACGTATTGGATGCCAAAGATGAGTTGAATGATTTAGGAATTGCGGTTGTCTTGAGCCATATTGAAAATGGACAGGGCAGCAATAAAGTCATCAGTGTATCGCCGGATGTTGGAACTGAATATGTACAGGAAGGAACAAACAGTGTAGTAACACTGTATTATGATTAATATGCAGCAAGGAAGAATTATAAAAATTATTTCGAATCAATATACGATTCAAAATGAAAAAGAAGAAATCATGGCCAAACCAAGAGGGAAGATGCGCCAGCATGAAGCACCGGTCGTTGGGGATTATGTCGAATATGAAAAGATTGAAGATTCGTATCGTATTCATAAAGTGTTGCCACGAACGAATCGTCTTTTAAGACCGGCCATTGCGAATGTGGATCAGGCATTGATTGTCACAAGCTTAAAAGATCCCGACTATTCTTGTCACTTATTAAATCGTTTGATCTTCTTAGTAGGCTTAGCGGGTGTCAAACCGGTGATTTGTGTGACCAAACTTGATTTATTGAATCAACCCGAAGAAATTTTGGCGGATCTTGAAAAATATAAAAAGGCCGGATATGATGTGGTTTTCTCTAATCCTGGTAGTGATGATAAAGAATTACAGGAAATCTTAAATGGAAAAGTGTCTGTATTATGTGGTCAGTCAGGTGCGGGAAAAAGTTCTTTATTAAACCGTCTAAATCCTGATTTTGAATTACAGACACAAGCCATCTCTAAAGCTTTGGGGCGTGGTAAACATACGACACGCTATTGCCAGTTACACCATGTGTGTGATGGCTTAGTGGCGGATACGCCTGGATTTTCAAGCTTAGATTTTACAAGATTAGATACTTCGCATTTAGATGCGTGTATTCTTGATTTTAAACCATACATTCATACTTGTCGTTTTAAAGACTGCAAGCACTTGAATGAGCCGGATTGTAAGATCAAAGAGGCTGTTGAAAATGGTGATATCAATCCGTCTGTTTATGAGGATTATAAAAATATTATGGAAGAGAGAGGTAAAAAACTATGAATTCAATCGTAATTGCACCTTCAATTTTATCTTTGGATTATTCCAATGTGAGTGCACAATTAGAAATTTTAAAAGAATCTAAGGCAGAATGGTTACATTTTGACGTGATGGATGGTCATTTTGTACCGAATTTAACGTTTGGACCTGATATTTTAAGAGGTTTTAAAAAGGCTTGTCCACTATTTATGGATGTGCATTTAATGGTCGAAGATCCAGAAACATATGCCCCTATTTTTATTAAAAATGGAGCGGATCTAGTCACTTTCCATACAGAGGCTTTAAATAATGATTTAACTCGTATTCAAAAGTTGTTGGATGAAATTCATAGTTTGGGCGCAAAAGGTGGTATTGTCGTAAAACCAAATACGGCGATTGAACCTTTTGAAAGTGTACTTGAATCTTGTGATCTTGTCTTAGTTATGAGTGTTGAGCCTGGTTTTGGTGGCCAGAAATTTATGGCGGATATGCTTAAAAAAGTAGAGTGGTTAAAAGAAAAGCGTGAAGCATTAAACCTATCCTATCGTATTGAAATTGATGGTGGTATCAACCAGGATACATTTAGATTGGCATTAAATGCGGGGTGCGACACATTGGTTGCGGGCAGCTACGTATTTAAGAATGATATCGCAAAAACAATTGAAGGTATGCTTGAATAAATGACTTGTGCTGTTTTAATTACACCACTCGTTGATATTGTACCAAAAATTGAAAATTGTGATTATATCGGCGTCGATGCCGGAGCATTAAAAATTATTGATCAGGGTTTTCCCATTAAAATGGCAGTGGGAGACTTTGATTCTTTAAGTGAAGAAGAATTTAAACGAATCACTTGTCCAATCGAAAGACATCCAATCATGAAGGATGAAACGGATTCAGAGCTTGCGATTCGTTTGTGTAAAGATTATGATACGATCTATTTATATGGTGGTATGCAAGGAAGAATCGATCATACGATTGCGAATATTCGCTTGGCGATGTATCGTTTTCAAAATTTAGTGTTGATCGATGAGCACCAAAAAATATCGGTTATGAATGCGGGAGTTCATGAAATTGATGATTCATATCATCATATATCGTTCTATCCTATTACAGAGGGTGTGCTTTCTTTATCGGGATTTTTATATCCATTAGATAAAAGACGTATTCATATCGAAGAAATATATACGACTAGTAATTCTTTAATAGGGAAAAAGGGAATCGTTCGTGTGGATGAAGGCAGCTTTTTATGTGTACAATCCAACTGGAGGTAGTCTATGTTCTATGATGTAGCTATGAACTTTGTGATTGGAACCATATTAATGGTTGCGGGAGCCATCATGATATGGATTCCCAATCGTATTTTTACAGGGATCTTAATCGCATCCATTGTATTTTTATGTGTCAATGGGGTGGTTTTATTTATTCGTTTTGTGAAGAATAAGAAGAATAAAGACTTTTTCTTTTCCATATTATCTTTTGCGTTTATGTTTTTCTTAATGAACTTTCGTTATCTTCCACAATGGATCTTGAGAGTCAACTTTGGTGGATATTGTATTCTTTGTGGTTTTGCCTGTTTTGTTCAACTTGTGATTAATCACATCAATCATATTAAGGGAAACTTCTTTAACTTTGTGTTTAGCTTTATTTATATTTTCTTTGGCTTCTATTTATTATTGAATCCAGACTTTCATACCGATCTATTAATGCGTGTTTTTGGCATTTATTTTATGATCTTAGGTACACGTTATTTAGGGGATGGCTATGAAGGCATTAATCCTTTGACAAAATATAAATGGAAACGAAAAATAAGAATCACGCTTCCAGCTTTTCTTTGTGCTTTCGTTCCAGATGCGGCTTTGACAAGCATCAACCGGTATTTGGAGGATGGTAAGCCTGAAGATTTGAATACGTATAAGAATAATGAGGTTGTGCGTTTAAAGGTGATTGTGCATGTAGGGCCTAAAGGCTTTCAAAAGGTAGGGCACATTTGTTTTGCATATGATGATATTGTTTATAGTTATGGAAATTATGATAGTGATTCCTTTCATTTAAATCAGACGATTGGTGATGGTATTTTTTTTACGGTGCCATTCGAAAAATACATTCCAAATATGATTTCGGCAGAAAACAATTCCATTTTTGAATATGGTATTTATACAACACCAAAACAGAATGAGATGATTGAAAAAGAAATTGAAAAGATTCGTCAGAATGGGTATCGATGGTATACGAAGATTGAAAAAGAAGATGGGTATGATCGTTTTAGTGCATATGAAATGGATTATCCAAGTCGTCTACATTATCGTACGGGAGCTAAGTTATATAAGGTGAAGAGTGGTAAATTCCATATTTATTGGGCTTTAGGTGATAATTGTGCTTCTTTTACCGATTTAGTTTTGGGAACTTTAGGTGCGGATGTATTGAGTATTCGTGGTATTATTAGTCCGGGAACGTATTTGGATTGGCTTCAAAAAGAGTATTTGAAAAAGAACAGTCCCATCGTATTTAGACGTATATATAAGGAATGGGATAGCGAGTGATGAATGGATATTTTTATGTATTAACGACAATTGATATTTTCGTACTTTGTTTCATGTGCATATTGACGCGATTAAGTGAATCGTTAAACAAGAAACAAAAGCGTGGCTTTCTATTTGTGTTTGGATTGATTGCGTTTATTTCATTATTAGAGGTTGTCACCTTAAAAGTGGATGGTTTACCAATAAAATATCGTTGGTTAAATATAGTATCGAACTATCTTGGCTTTGGCCTTACGCCATCAGTTTGTATCTGCTTGGTATATGTCTTGGATAAAAAGACAAGGCTTAGGTGGGAATTCAAATTGGCACTTTTATGTGAGATCGTATATCTGTTGATTTTAGCCATATCAATTCCATCCGGACTTGTATTTTCAGTCAATCAAGAAAATATATATTCTAGGGGGCCTTATTTCTTTATTTATATATTTGCGTATTTTATATCTATATTATATTTATCTTTATCTACGATCTTTGTCTCAAAACAGTTTCAAAATCGCAGTAAAGCCTTGATCTATCCATTAATGATCTTCTTGGTTGCAGAAACCATCATTCAAATCTTAGTTCCAGAACTTCATGTGAGCTGGCTTTGTGTCACCTTACTTTCGGTTTTATATTTTATTTATTGTAGTGAAATGTGGAATCAGTTAGATGGTTTGACAGGATTATTGAATCAGAATAGTTTTTTGAATCGCTCTGAAGAAATGAATTATACCAATGGTATGTTGATAGTCTTTGATGTGGATGATTTTAAACATGTCAATGATGTGTATGGCCATGTCAAAGGGGATTTGTGTTTAAGTATGATTGCGGATTGTATTAAAAAGGCATATGCCAAGTATGGATATTGTTACAGAATTGGTGGCGATGAATTCTGCGTATTATTAAAGAATAGTCGAAATGAAGAGGCGTGTTCTGTACAGTTTGAAAGTTTCATAAAAAAGAAACGTAATAAATATACATACTTGCCTTCTGTATCGTATGGTTCAGCCTTGTTGCTGACGGGGGATATTGTGAGTGTCAAGGATTTGGCAGATCAAAATATGTATTCGAATAAGCAGAAGCATAAAAGAAAAAAGGGGCAGTGATAAACTGCTCTTTTAAGGTATAAGCCAAGTGATGATATCTACAAGCCATGAAATGAAATTCGATCCTTTCTTGATTTCATTATTATATAGATGGGCTTGCATAATTTCTTCTTTGGTGAAGCCTTTTTGTGTAAGAGAATCGATTTCTTTTTGAGTTAAACCTTGTTTTAGTAGTTCGTCATGGTCTTGTTTGTTCATATATGTATCCTCAAATTCATTGTAACATAAAGAAAAAAAGAAGAGTATATCTCTTCTTTTTTATCTTATGCATAATTTTTTTAAGGATCCTAATTATCTAAAATTAAATAGCGTTTTGTTTCTTCAAAGTTTTTAATGTTCTAGCTGAAACACGGATAGTTTGTGGCTTTCCATCAACTACAACACGAACTTTTTGAAGATTCACGTTCCATTTACGGCGAGAAGCACGCATTGAGTGAGAACGTTTATTTCCAGATAAAGGACCTTTTCCAGATACTGCACATACTCTTGACATCTTAATGTCCTCCTTTTTCTTTCATTTACGCAATCGCTTAACTATAATACCATTAACAAGCCCTTATTTCAACCCCTGAATTAAAATTTGTTCAAGACTCAATAGAATGTTATAATGATAATGTTTTAAAAAAAGAGGAGACGATGGAATGTTGAATTCGAATTACTTAATAATCTTGGGCATGTGTTTAGCTACGCTTGTGATTATGTTGCTGATCATGCCTGGATTGATTGATTATTTACATAAAATTAAGTTTGGACAAACCGAAAGAGAAGAAGGCTTGGCAAGTCATAAAAAGAAGAATGGTACGCCAACTATGGGTGGCTTAGCCTTCATTATTGTACCAACTCTTGTTTATATTATAGGTTCTTTCTTTACACCATTCAAATTGGATATGAACACGATCATTATTCTACTTGCCTTTGTAGGATATGGTGTTGTTGGATTTATTGATGATTATATTATTGTAGTACAAAAGAATAATGAGGGGTTAAAACCAGCTCATAAGTTCTTACTTCAGTCAATTTTAGCTGTTGTGTTTTTCTTCTTGTATCGTACAAGTTCAACGACTAATATTTGGATTCCAATTTTTGATGTCACAATCGATTTATCATGGTTTTACTTTATCTTAGTATTCTTTATGTTTACAGCTGAAACGAATGCCGTAAACTTAACGGATGGTTTAGATGGATTGTGTGCAGGTCAAATGGTGATTGCGCTTATTCCATTTGTGGTATTCGCATGGATGCAAGGATTATATAATGTGGTTTGTTTGATTTGTCTAGTGATCTTTGCGTTACTTGGCTATTTGAAGTTTAATAAGCATCCAGCTCAAATCTTTATGGGGGATACGGGATCATTAGCTTTGGGTGGCTTGATTGCGGCTGTCGCCATGGTTTTAAAACAAGAAATTTTATTGATTATTATTGGCTTTGTTTTTGTTGCAGAAGTTTGCAGCGTTATTATACAGGTTACGTATTATAAAAAAACACATAAGAGAATTTTCAAGATGGCGCCTTTGCACCACCACTTTGAAATGTGTGGATGGCCGGAAGAAAAGGTTGTTTCTCGTTTCAGACTTGCCGGTGTTATCTTTGCGATTCTTGGACTTGTTTTGGGGGTAATGTAGAATGGAAACTGTATTAGTCATTGGGGCTGCCCGTAGTGGGATTGCCGTTAGTAAATTATTATTAAAGAATGGATATCATGTTGTTTTAACAGATTCGAATAAGGTGAATGAAAAGGCTGAATTAGAATCACTAGGTATTGAAGTGTTTGATGAAGGGCATCCAGATTCATTAAAAGAAAAGAAGTATGCGTTTATTGTGAAGAATCCGGGTATTCCGTATCGTGTTCCTTTTGTACATTATTTTGTGGAACAAAACGCTAAGATCTATACAGAGATTGAAGTGGCGTATCGTTATGCCAAGAATTTTAATTATGCAGCTGTAACAGGTACAGATGGTAAGACAACCGTAACGACATTATTGTATGAGATGTTGAATCGTCAAAAGAAGAGTTTGGTTGCCGGAAACATTGGTACACCTTTGTGTGAATTGGCTTTAGAATATACAGATGAAGACTATAATGTAGCTCTTGAATTAAGTAATTTCCAATTGTTGGGAATTGAGACATTTAGACCGCATGTATCTACAGTGACAAATTTAGCACCAGATCACTTGGATTATATGGATAGTTTAGAGGCGTATTATGAAAGTAAGATGCGTATTTATGAGAACACAAATGCGGATGATTATTTTATTCGTAATGTGGATGATGAAAATGTTGTGAAGTATGCGCAAAACATTCCTTGTCATGTGATTGATTTTTCTTTGAAGAGAAAAGATGTCGATTTATATAAAGATGATAAGTTTGCCTATTATAAAGATACACAATTGTTTACTTTATCGGATTTAAAGATCGTTGGTGAATTCAATTGTGGCAATGCGATGATGGCAAGTTGTATGGCTTATTTGATGGGTGTTTCTTTATTCAATATTCAGGAAGTGATTCGTGAATTTAGTGGTGTAGAACATCGTATTGAATATGTAGATACAATTGATAATGTTCGTTTCTATAATGATTCAAAGGCTACAAATACGCATGCGGCTTGTGCGGGTTTATCTGCGTTTGAAAAGAATGTAATTCTACTTTGTGGTGGTAAAGATAAACATATTTCTTTTGATGATTTGAAACAATATGATGGTGTAGTGAAGAAATGTATTTCTTTTGGTCAGACAAAAGATAAGTTTAAAGATATCTTCACAAGTCAAATGAGTGTTGAAACCATGAAGGATGCGTTTGAAAAGGCTGTATTACTAGCTAAGCCTGGTGATATTGTCTTATTGTGTCCTGCATGTTCTAGTTTTGATCAGTTTAAAAATTATGAGATTAGGGGCGAAATTTTTAAACAGATGGTTCATGATTATGCAGCGAAAAGGAATGAAGAATGACATTCTTATCTAGTATTGTCAAAACAATCGTATTAGGAATCATACAGGGGATAACAGAATGGCTGCCGATTTCTTCGACAGGACATTTAATTTTATTTGCGAGTATTTGGCCACTTGAACCGGCTACTTTCTTTGAAGTGTTCAAGGTGGTTATTCAGTTTGGAAGTATTTTAGCGGTTTTAGTGTTGTACTATCAGAAGTTGAATCCTTTTGATTCAAGAAAGTCCGCTAAAAAAAAGAAACAGACTTTACAACTTTGGTCTAAGGTAATTGTGGGTGTCATTCCAGCTGCCGTTATTGGCTTATTGTTGGATGATATTATCGAAGGGTATTTGTCGGCAAACTTTGTGATTGCGGTCGCATTGATTGCGTATGGTATTATTTTTATCTTGGTTGAGAAGAATCCAAGACAAGAAAAGATTGAAACGATTGAACAAGTTGACTATTTATCGGCTTTAAAGATTGGCTGCTTTCAATGTCTAGCCTTGATTCCAGGTACTTCAAGGTCAGGTGCAACGATTTTGGGTGGTTTATATTGTGGTTGTTCTAGAACGGTCGCAAGTGAATTCTCGTTTTTCTTGGCCATTCCTGTCATGTTTGGGGCGAGTCTTTTAAAGGTCATCAAATATTTTATAAAGGTTGGTTTATTTAGTTTTGGACAATTGTTCTTATTACTTTTAGGAACGTTTGTGGCTTTTGTGGTGAGTTTATTCGCAATCAAAGCCTTGTTGAACTATGTAAAGAGCCATGACTTTACGATTTTTGGATGGTACCGCATTATTTTAGGTATCTTTGTGATTTTATTTTTCTATGTGATTTAAAGAGGGTTATAGTAATGAATGAATTTGATTTGCATATGCATTCCTGTTATTCGGGGGATGGCCAGTTTACGCCTGAAGAATTAATTGGAATCGCAAAAGAAAGAGGATTAAAAACTATTGCGTTAAGTGATCATGATTGTATTCGTGGTGTGAAGGAAATGATCAAGCTTGGCAAGGTAGCGGATATTGAAGTGATTCCTGCCATTGAGTGTTCAACAAGTATAGGATATACAGATGTACATTTACTAGGATATGGTATTGATTTAGAGGAACCATATTTTCAAAACTTAATGGAAAGAACGCAAGTAAAATCTAGAAATGCATTTTCAACGCGTTGCGATAAATTAAGAGCAAAGTATGGTGTTGAGATTGATGAAGAGGCTGTCTTAAAAGAGGCAAATGGTAAGAATCCTTGGCTTGTGATGTGTACGCATATGTTCAATGATCCTCGTTATCAAGATATTCCAGATTTTAAGGATTATATTCCGGGTGGTAAAAGAAGTGATCCGGCACCAGTGAATTTCTTTTGGGATAAATGTCAATATGGATCCGATTTATTCGTATATGTGCCAATGCCTGATTTTGTAGAATCGGTTAAAAAGATTCATGAGGCTGGTGGACTTGCGGTTGTAGCACATCCTTTTAATACTTTTTATAAGAATGATGAGATGTTGAAGGTGTTATTGGATGCTGGAGTGGATGGTATTGAAGCTTATAGTAATTATCATACGCCTGAACAGAATGTATATTATGAAAAGCTAGCGAAGGAACATCATTTATTGATTACTTGTGGAAGTGATTTCCACGGGGAGAAAAAGCCAAGTATTCAAATGGGTGAGTATGGATTGGATAAAGATGGTTCTTTATGGCTAGAACAATTTAAGGAAAAACTAAAGGCAGCTAGATCGTTCTAGCTGCCTACATTGTGAATAGGAATGTAAATAGAATACAATAGCTTAATAGATTGTTGGAACGACTAACTCGAAATAGAGATTGGTGTCCCATTTCTGTGAGGGCACAGAATTTATCTACAGCTTGAATAATCCATCCAACGCTTGTGCTTGGATGGCTTGTTTTTAATGGCCACATGTGATGTAGAATGGCATCATCAATGGTTGGATTGGTTACTGTGATTTTTTTAGCGTTCTCAAGGGCAATGATTGGGTGAATCATCGCATGATTTCCTTCAAGAGGACGATCCTCATCTGTTTTCCAATCATAGTAATATAGATCATGTAATAGACCGGCGCGTGCTGCACTATAGGCATCAAGACCGAATTTTCTGCAAATTATAAAGGAATAATAAGAAACGTTTAAAGAATGTTGGAAGCGAGATGTAGCCAAGTGTTGGCTGCATTTTTTTAGGGCTTGTACTTCTTGTGTATCAATTAAGTCTGATATTGTATCAAAATATTCTTGTGCAATGTCAGTATCTTGTAGTTGTAAATTGATTCTTGATAAAATAGCTTTTTCCATTTCTTAACCTCACTAGGAATGAATATAGCACATATAATTTTAAGATACAACTATTTCTTTTAAACCTAGTAATATGATATAATTAGTTGAAGGAGGCTGTTATTATGGTAATTTTATATACTTCTCCAGGTTGTGCGAGTTGTCGTAAGGCAAAACAATGGTTAAAGGACAACCAAATTGAATTTGTTGAAAAGAATATATTTACTTCATTATTGAAGGAAAGTGAAATTAAATATTTATTGTCGCGATGCGAAAATGGAACGGAAGATATCATTTCGGTTCGTTCAAAGGCATTTCAGGCGCTTCAAAAAGATATTGATGATTATTCAATGAAGGAATTGGTGACTTTGATTCAGGAAAATCCATCCATTCTAAAAAGACCGATTCTTTTATCGGAAAAGAGTCTTGTGGTTGGATATGATGATGATGAGATCACAACAATGATGCCAGCACAATTAAGGACAGTCGTAGACAATGCATGTACAGATGCTTGTCCAAACTATTCTGTTTGTGGTAAGTGTAGAGAGTGTGCAAGTATGAACTAGTGTATTCTAGTTCTTCTTTTTCGCTTATAAACGAAATGCAAACGAAATGAAGTTGATGTATTTCGCTTAAACGGATATACTTAGAGTAGAAGTATGTTTAGGAGGAGTTATATGAACTATATATCTTGTGAATCTGCTGCTAAAAAGATAGGGGTATCGACTCGTAGAATTCAACAGATGTGTAAACAAAAAGAAATAGTTGGAGCAATAAAGGATGGGCGCAATTGGCTGATTCCTGATAATGCGATTTTAAGTCCGAAAAAGCCTTTACCAATAGGTGTTTCTGATTTTAAGTCGGCAACAACGAATTATTACTATGTAGATAAGACTTTATTGATTCGTGATTTTTTGAATGCGATACCGATGGTGTCTCTTTTCACGCGTCCTAGGCGTTTTGGGAAAACATTAAATATGGATATGTTGCGTGTGTTTTTTGAAAAAACACCGGAAGATACATCTATTTATTTTAAGGATAAGTATATATGGCAGTGTGGGGATTACTATACAAAACATCAAGGTCAATATCCTGTGATATTCTTGTCTTTTAAAGATGTTAAATGTTCGAGTTGGCAAGAGACTTTTCAAAAAATTAGTAAATTGATTTCTCTAGAGTTTATGCGTCATAATGAATTGGAGAGTAGTTCTGTACTAAGCTCATTCGAAAAAGAGCAATATCATCGTTTTGCGAGTGAAAATATAAATGAGGTTGATTGTCAAATGGGGCTTCAACTTTTATCTTTATTACTTCACAAACATTATGATAAAGAGTGTGTCATTATTATTGATGAATATGATACGCCCATTCAACAAGGTCATCTTTGTGATTTTTATAATGAAATTGTTGATTTTATGCGCAATTTTTTTTCGGGTGGTCTAAAAGACAATCCACATTTGGCTTTTGGATTTTTAACAGGTATTCTAAGAGTCGCAAAAGAAAGTATTTTTAGTGGGATGAACAATTTAAAAACGAACTCCATATTAGATAATAATTATAGTTCTTATTTTGGTTTCACAAATGAAGAAGTCAGAGAAATGCTTGCATATTATGATTATGAAGATAAATATCAAGAAATTTGCGAATGGTATGATGGATATCGTTTTGGAAATTCGGAAATATTTAATCCTTGGTCTGTAATCAATTATATTTCGGATCAATGTTTTCCAAAAGCTTTTTGGCAATCAACAGGTAGTAATGATATTATTGGTGAAATCATTGGAACCGCAACACCTGAAATTAATGAAAATTTGTATAAATTGTTTTGTGGAAATACTGTCACAACGTATGTAGATACAAGTGTAATATATCCTGAAGTTCAAAGTAATCCTTATAGTATTTATAGTTTCTTATTGATTGCAGGCTATTTAAAAGTAGCGACAATATATCCACAAAATGATGGAAATTATATGTGTGATGTGGCTATTCCTAATAAAGAAATTTTGTATGTATATGAAAAAGAGGTGTTGAATCGTACAAACCAAAATAATGTTTCGATTTCAGTTCATCAAGCTATCTTTTTTAAGGATGCAAATAAACTGCAATCTTTACTAGAAAATTTCATGTTGAAAAGTATATCAACTATGGATGGAGCTAGTGAAGCGTTTTATCATGGTATGATGCTTGGATTATGTGCTGTACTAGGTAGTCAATATCAAGTTAGATCGAATAGAGAATCTGGCTTAGGTCGGTTTGATATTGAATTGTTGCCTATGGTGAAAAATATGCCGGGATTTATCTTTGAGTTGAAGCATACAAAAGATATGAATATTGATTTAGATTCACTTGCTGATAGTGCACTTCGACAGATTGATAATATGAAATATGATGCAGAATTAAAAGCTTTTGGCGTCGATGATATTGTAAAGATTGGTATTGCGTTTAGACAAAAAAGTGCGGTTGTTAAGCGTGGATAAACCTATTGGTGAAAGCTAATAGGTTTTTATTTGTGAAATTTCAAAAAAAACTATCACTATGTAAATTTGTGTGCTATAATTATTTACACATGTAAACGGTTACAAAAGGAGGTAAAATATATGGATAAAAAATATGTCTATGAATTTAATGAAGGCGATGAAACGATGCGTGAATTGTTAGGTGGTAAAGGTGCCAACTTAGCTGGAATGTCTAAACTTGGAATGCCTGTGCCTTATGGATTCACAATCACTACAGAAGCTTGTAACCAATATTATGAAGATAATGAAACTATCAATGATGGTATTAAAGCTCAAATTATGGAATATCTAGATTTATTAGAAAAGAAGTCTGGAAAAAAATTAGGGGATGAAGCCAATCCTTTATTAGTATCTGTTCGTTCTGGGGCACGTGCAAGTATGCCTGGTATGATGGATACTATTTTAAATTTGGGTATGAATAAAACAGTTGCCGAAACAGTCGCAAACTTGACTAATAATGAGCGTTTCGCATACGATTCATATCGTCGTTTTATTCAAATGTATTCAGACGTTGTTATGGGGTTGAGTAAAAAGCGTTTTGAAGAAATCATCGATGAAGTTAAGGCTGAAAGAGGCATTACAGATGATTTGGATTTGAATGCAGAGGATATGAAGAAATTAGTAGAATTATTTAAAGCATTCTACAAAAATGAATTGAAATCTGAATTCCCAGAAGATCCAAAAGAACAATTGATGGGAGCTATCGAAGCGGTATTCCGTTCTTGGAATAACCCTCGTGCTATTTACTATCGTAAGATGAATGATATCCCTTCAAGTTGGGGAACTGCTGTTAACGTACAGATGATGGTATTTGGAAATATGGGTAATGATTGTGGTACAGGTGTTGCCTTTACGCGTAATCCAAGTACGGGTGAAAATAAATTGTATGGTGAATTCTTAATGAATGCCCAAGGTGAAGATGTTGTTGCGGGTATTCGTACACCTCAAAAGATCGATCAATTAAAAGAAGTAGCTCCAAGTGCTTATGATGATTTTGTAGCTATTACTAAGAAATTGGAAACGCACTATCGTAATATGCAAGACATGGAATTTACTATTGAAAAGGGTAAATTGTTCATGTTGCAGACACGTAATGGTAAACGTACAGCACAGGCTGCCTTAAAGATTGCGTGTGATATGGTGGATGAAGGTATGATTACTATAGATGAAGCTTTAATGATGGTTGAGCCTAAACAATTAGATTCATTGCTTCACCCAATGTTTGATGCGGATGAATTAAAGAAAGCTGAACCAATCGCTTCAGCACTTCCAGCTAGTCCTGGTGCTGCTTGTGGTCAAATCGTATTTAGTGCAGAAGAAGCGATTCAAGAAGCAAGTCGTAATCACAAGGTTATCTTAGTTCGTCTAGAAACAAGTCCAGAAGATATTGAAGGAATGCACGTATCTCAAGGTATCTTAACCGTTCGTGGTGGTATGACAAGTCATGCTGCCGTAGTCGCTCGTGGTATGGGTGCTTGCTGCGTAAGTGGTTGTGGCGATATCAAGATGCATGATGATGAAGGATATTTTGAAATTGATGGTGTGAAATATCATCGTGGAGATTGGATCAGTTTAGATGGTTCAACAGGAAATATCTATGGTAGTGCTATTAAAACCGTTCCTGCAAGTATTTCAGGTGACTTTGAACGTTTCATGAACTGGGCGGATGAAAGACGTACATTAAAAGTTCGTACAAATGCCGATACACCACATGACGCAAAACAAGCTCATGAATTTGGTGCGCAAGGTATTGGTCTAGTTCGTACGGAACACATGTTCTTTGAGGGGGATCGTATTAAAGCGGTTCGTGAAATGATTGTTTCTAAAACATCAGCTCAAAGACGTGTTGCCTTAGAAAAAATCTTGCCTATGCAAAGAAGTGACTTTGAAGGAATCTATGAAGCTATGGAAGGTCTACCAGTGACTATTCGTTACTTGGATCCACCTTTACATGAATTCTTACCTACAAACTCTTATGATATTACACAATTAGCGAAAGATATGCACATTGGTTTGGATGAATTGAAATCTGTCATTTCTAGCTTACACGAATTCAACCCTATGATGGGTCATCGTGGATGTCGTTTGGCGATTTCATATCCAGAAATTGCTGAAATGCAGACAACAGCTGTTATTCAGGCTGCATTAGCTGTCAATGAAAGACACCCAGATTGGAAGATTGAACCAGAAATCATGATTCCATTAGTTGGTGATGTTGCTGAACTTCGCTTTGTGAAGAAAGTTGTATGCGACGTAGCTGACAAATTGATTCAAGAATCAGAATTCGACATGAAGTATCATGTTGGTACAATGATTGAAATTCCTCGTGCTGCATTATTGGCAGATGAAATCGCAAAAGAAGCTGAATTCTTCTCATTTGGTACAAATGACTTAACTCAGATGACATTTGGATTCTCAAGAGATGATGCCGGTGGATTCTTACAAGATTACTATGACAAGAAGATCTTTGAATCAGATCCATTTGCGCACTTAGATCAAAGAGGTGTTGGAAAACTTGTTAAGATGGCTACAGAACTAGGAAGAAGCACACGTCCGAATATTAAATTAGGTATTTGTGGAGAACATGGTGGTGATCCAGCAAGTATTGAATTCTGTCACAGAGTTGGATTGAACTACGTATCTTGTTCACCATATCGTGTGCCAATCGCAAGACTTGCTGCGGCACAAGCGGCTATTAAATTCGATAAATAAAACACTTAGGAGTTGATGATTTCAACTCCTTTTATATGTTACGTGTCGTTTAGTGTAATTATTTACAAAATATTCGTGTAATTTTCGATGTTTTTTTATCGATTTTTGACACTAAATTACACGAATACCTGATAATGAATCATTAAGTTGAAACTGATATAAATGGTATTAGGAGTTGATGGATTTGAGTTCCTTTTAGTATACTAATTTTGAGGTATTGAATCATGGATTATATATATGTGACAAAAGAAAATATAGAACAAGAACACATTTGTTGTGCAATTAGTAGTAATTCAGATGTGCAAGTAAGATCTAAAAAGGATTGGCTGACAGATCGTTTTGAGGATGGACTTGTCTTTATTAAATCAGTCTTGAGAGCTAACTATATAAAATTCAAGTATTATTTATGAAAAAGTTTGAAAATATAAAATAACTAGATTTTTTAGTTAGTTTTAAATTGATCTTTGAAAATGTGAATATTGGATTAAATTTAGGCATGACGAAAAGAACTTTTAAAATTTGACTTTTTAAAAGTTCAGATGCATTCAGATAGATTTGTCTTATCTTAATAACGCAGGATCAAATGATTGACCTGTTTCTAGTAAATGATAAATGATTCTAAGCAGCTTTCTAATGCAGTGACCTTGAGC
>NZ_QSPK01000001.1:0-30778 GCF_003436425.1 Eubacterium sp. TM05-53 | reverse complement strand
TGGATTAAATTTAGGCATGACGAAAAGAACTTTTAAAATTTGACTTTTTAAAAGTTCAGATGCATTCAGATAGATTTGTCTTATCTTAATAACGCAGGATCAAATGATTGACCTGTTTCTAGTAAATGATAAATGATTCTAAGCAGCTTTCTAATGCAGTGACCTTGAGCACAACGGTGTCCTTTACCTTGAGAAATCTTTAATAGATAGTATTTTTTTAACACAGGATTATTGTTGATTACAGGCAATATGATTTGATATAAAGTTTTTCTAAGATATTTAGATCCTTTCTTAGTTATGGCAGTGTGCTGGGCGTTGTATTGACTCGATTCATAGTGGTAAGGTGCAACTCCTGCAAATTTAATGATCTGAGAAGGCTTGGAATAATTGCCAATATCTCCTAATTCGGCTAAAATAGAAGTACCAGAGAAATGAGAAATCCCTGGAATGCTTAGGATAGGAGAGTTGTTTTTGATCGAGAACTCTTCTATTTTTTTATCTATTTCAGCGATTTGCTCTTTAATAAGCATGATTTGGCTTACCAAGTGTTTGATCTGTATAGTTTCAACTTCAGAAGAGATTCCGATAGAATTCTTAGCACATTCTTTTAACTTTTCAGGAGTCAATGAAATGCGGCCGCCTCTACCTTTGATTTCAAAACATTTACGAATTGTACGAATATCTGTAGAAGCGATAGCTTCAGCACTGCCAAACGTTTTAAGAAGATTCATGTAAACCACGCCATATTTAGAACCGAATAAGGTATTGAATTCAGGGAAAACAAGATCAATCGATTTCTGTAGTCGATTACAGTATATATTGAGTTCTTCCTTTAGATTATGATGATGACGAGTCAATTGTCTTTGTTCATATAAATCAAAACGGTCAACTTTAGTAATACGATACTGTTTCTTACGTTCGGGAGTATCTAGAACATCACAAATAGTGATTGTATCCAGTTTGTCATTCTTAGTAATGCCGCCTTCCATCTTGCGTGTAAGATCAGTCGTTTTAGGGTTGATCAAGGCAACAGTATATCCGTTGCTAAGAAGAAATTTAAGAAGAGCAACATGGTAATGCCCAGTGTCTTCCATACCTAATAGAATTGATTTTTTAGAATACGGTTTAAGAGAGTTGATCAGAAAGTCAAATCCTTCTTTGTTGTTAGAAAAAGAAGATGGTGTAACATTGAGTTCACCAGTTTCTTTGTCCATGACACAAAAATGATGACTGTTCTTTCCAACATCGATACCAACTAATTTCATAAATAAACATCCTTTCTTGATTAAAATTTGTGAAAATGGTTATCCACAACACTTAGACCACAAAACCTGGTTCAAAATACGAATTCAAAGACTCATCTAACTAATCACTGTTTTGGAATAAGGTGTGGTAAGAACCTCTCAAAAGTAGTCAAGCTACAGGAGATGAATATACAAATCCACATTCACATATTCAATTTTACAAATTAACAACACCGTCTTCAACCACGGTTACAAACAGGTTGAAAGAAAGGAGGAGTATATTGTAGATGACCAGTTAGATGGGTCAATTACAATATACCAGGAGAATTCGATGAGTTTACCAATTTATGTAATTGGACACAAAAACCCAGATACAGATTCTATTTGTGCTGCTTTAGCTCTTGCTGAATTAAAAAGACAGACGGGAGTCAATGCGGTGGCTGCTCGTTTGGGAACTTTGAATCCAGAAACTAAATTTATATTAGATAAATTACATGTAGATATGCCAGCTTTATTAACGACTGCGCGTTCGACATTGGAAGAAATTGAAATTGATGATGCGGTGACAATTGAAGAAGGGCAAACCATTCGTCATGCATGGGATCTATGCTTAGAAAATCACGTAAAGACTTTGTATGTTGTAGATGATAAAAATGAATATAAGGGCATGGTTACTTTGGGTGATGTTTCTAAGGTTCAGATGCAGGATTTAAATATTACAAGTGAATTGTTGAAAGAAACGCCATTAGAAAATTTAGTTGCCAGTGTAAAGGGTTCTTTTATTCTAAAGGGAAATCTTGAAAGAAGTGGCTTTGTACGTATAGCGGATAAGCGCTTGATGGATAGAGATCTAAAAGGTGCCATCATGGTTTTAAATGATCATGAAGATAGTATGATCAAGAGTATGGCAAAGGGTTGTGCAGTTATTGTTGTGGCAGAAAACTTTGTTCCAAACAGTTATATTATCGAGATGGCAAAGCAGATGGGAGTTACTTTAATCAGTACATCTTATAATATTATGAAGATCATTCAAATGATTTATCGTTCGATTCCGGTTGAATTGATTATGACTCCGGCTAATAAAGTGATTCGCTTTAATAAGAGTGAATATGTAGAGGATGTGGAACGTGAAATGTTGAAGACGCGTCACTCATCTTATCCTGTTGTTTTCCAAAATAAAATTTTGGGGTCTGTTGCTCGATATAACTTATTGAAGGCTGAAAAGAAACAGTTTATTCTTGTAGATCATAATGAAAAGAAACAAAGTATTAGCGATATTGAAACAGCGGATATTGTAGAGATCGTGGATCACCATCGTATTGGTGATATTGAAACGGATCGCCCAATTGTATTTAGAAATATGATTGTAGGTAGTTCTTGTACAATTGTTGGATTGATGTATGCGGAGTATGGTGTTAAAATACCTGAAACCATCGCAAAATTGATTGCGTATGGCATGATTAGTGATACAATGAATTTTAATTCACCAACATGTACGACAATTGATCGTAATTTGGCAAATCGTTTATCAAGTGAGTATGATATTGATTTTGATGCGATGGCTAAAGAATTATTCGAAAACACGGCTACGATTCGTGGAAAAGAATTCAAGAATATTCTATACAATGATGTTAAGGAATATATGTTGAGTGGATATCACATTGCGGTAAGTCAGGTTTTTACATTTGATTTAAGTATTGTGAATGAAATTAAAGAGGATTTCTTGAAGTACATGGATGAACAAAACAAGATACATGAATATGACTTGATGTTGATGGTTATTACCAATGTTGAAGGTCGTGGATCACGTTTCTTATATGTCGGTAAGTTATCGCATTTTGTTCGTGATGTTGTAGAAGAGTTCAAGGATCAAGGATTTGTTTCTCGTAAAAAACAGATTGTGCCTCGTTTAGCACAAGAACTGGCATAAAGGGGGATTTAAATATGGCAGTAGAAAAAAGATTAATGCATTATGCATCATTTGACACACAGTCAAGTGAAGAAAGTACAAGTGCACCTAGCACTGAAAAACAATTGGTTTTGGCTCGTGAATTGAAGGCTGAATGTGAATCATTAGGTTTTGATTCTGTTGAATTAACCGATACAGGTATTGTGTATGCATACTTAAATGCGAATACAGATAAAAAGATGGATCGTATTGGTTTTATTGCACATATGGATACGGCAAGTGAAATTACGGGGGCAAATGTAAAGTGTCGTGTAATTTCAAAATATGATGGAAATACAATTCAATTAAATGAAGAGTATTCAATGTCTAAAGAAGAATTTCCAGCTTTGGCAAACTGCATTGGAGATGATTTGATTGTTACAGATGGAACGACTTTACTTGGTGCCGATGATAAAGCAGGAATTGCGATTATTTTAGAGGCTATGGAACAGTTGATTCAATCTGAAAATGAACATGGATTTATTGCGGTTGCCTTTACTCCAGATGAAGAGGTAGGTCGTGGTGTCGAAAATCTTGAATTAGATAAATTCCCAGTGGATTATGCGTTCACAATTGATGGTGATCGTATTGATTCTGTTGATTATGAGACATTTAATGCAGCACAAGCTGTTGTAACATTTGACGGTACAAGTATTCATCCTGGGGATGCCAAGGATCGTATGGTCAACGCAAGTTTATTAGCTATAGAATATGCTTCGAGTCTTCCAAAAAAACAAACACCTTCACATACACAGGGTCGTCAAGGATTCTATCATTTAGTGGGAATGGAAGGAATTTGTGAAGATGCAAAATTAACTTACATTCTTCGTAATCACAGTAAACAAAGCTTTATTGCACAAAAACAGAAGATGGAAGCTATTGCCGATAAGATGAATGAAAAATACGGAAATCGTGTTCATGTATCGATTCGTGATCAATATGAAAACATGCGTCAATATATGCATGGTGATATGCGTAGTGTGAATAAGGCAAAATATGCATTGCGTCAATGTGATGTTACACCAGTTAGTACACCGATTCGTGGTGGAACAGATGGTGCGATGTTGACGGTAAGAGGACTCATTTGTCCAAACTTAGGTACGGGTTCATTTAATCATCATGGTCGTTTTGAATTCGCAAGTATTCAAAAGATGGAAAAGATGGTTGAAATCGTATTAAAAATCGTTGAGTAGGAGGTTGTCATGGATTACGCTAAGGAAGCTTTAAAATTACATGCAAAATGGAACGGGAAATTGGAAACAGTTCCAAAAATGAAGATTGAAAATAGAGATGATTTATCAATTGCCTATACACCAGGTGTTGCGGCACCTTGTTTAGAAATCGAAAAAGATAAAAAGAACAGTTATGTCTATACGGGTAGAGCCCATACTGTTGCGGTTATTAGTGATGGTAGTGCAGTTTTGGGATTAGGAAATATTGGCCCAGAAGCAGGTATGCCGGTAATGGAAGGTAAGTGTGTATTGTTTAAGGCATTAGGAAATGTGGATGCCGTTCCATTATGTTTGAATACACAAGATACAGATGAATTGGTTCAGATTATTTCAAGTTTAGAGCCTAGCTTTGGTGGTATCAACTTAGAAGATATTGCGGCTCCTCGTTGTTTTGAAGTTGAAAAAAGATTACAGGAAAAAATGAATATTCCTGTTTTCCATGATGATCAGCATGGTACAGCTATTGTAGTTTGTGCTGCTTTGGTAAATGCTTTAAAATTGGCTGAGAAACAAAATCCAACCATCGTAATCAATGGTGCTGGTAGTGCTGGTGTTGCGATTGCGACTTTAATTTTAAAGATTGGTTTGGGTAATGTTATTTTAGTGGACAAACAAGGTATCTTAACAGCAGATATGGATCTAACAAGTGGTCAAAGAGGATTGATTGATAAGTTAAACAAAGAAGGAAAAACAGGTTCTTTAAAGGATGCGTTAGTTGGAGCAGATGTATTTATTGGTGTTAGTGCAGGTCATATCGTATCTAAAGAAATGATTGCGTCTATGAATAAAAAGGCAATTGTATTCCCAATGGCGAACCCAGTACCTGAAATTGAGCCGGAAGACGCAAAAGAAGCTGGTGCCTATATTGTGGGTACAGGTCGTAGTGATCATCCAAACCAAATCAATAATGTGTTGGCTTTCCCGGGTATCTTTAAAGGAGCATTAAAAGCAGGAGCTACTTGTATCAATGATGCGATGAAAGAAGCGGCTGTTTATGCGATCAGTTCAATGGTTACAGAAGATATGCTGGATAGTGAACATATTATTGTTTCCGCTCTAGATCCAAGAGTTGCAGATGTTGTGGCTCAAGCAGTAGCGGATGCGGCAAGAGAAAGTGGTGTAGTGCGTGAGTAGAGTTGGTATTGTTGCAGAAGGTGGGGGTACTAAAGCTGCTTATTCTGCAGGAGTATTAAAATGTCTACTTGAACATGACATTGTTCTTCCTTATTGTGTAGGGATTAGTGCTGGTACAGAAATTTTATTGAGTTATGTCTCAAAACAAATAGATCGTTTAGAGGTTACAGGTATTGATGCGCCTTGTCAAAAAGGTGTAGTCGGTTTAAGACCGTTTTTAAAAGAAGGTTCTATTTTTGGGATTGAAGCCACATATGATTTTATTGAGTCTAAAGTTCCATTGAATTTAGAAGCTTTCCAAAATAGTGAAACACAAATGGAAGTGGGCATATATAATTTAAAAACACATAAGGTAGAATATTTTGATAAGAGTTATATTGATAAACATGAAACATTGATCAAGGCGAGTTGCGCATTATTGCTTCTAGCTAAGCCTTATAAATTTAATGGTGAAATGTGGATGGATGCAGGGCTTGTCGATATGATTAGTATTGAACAAAGTCTTCGTGCAGGAAATGATAAACATATTATCATTTCAACAAAGGAAGAAGGCTATGTTCGTAAGCCGGCTCCAAAATGGCAATTGTGGTTATCTAATTTAGTGTATAAGGATAAACAGATTACGGATGATTTAAGAAATCGTCATGTTCGTTATAAGGAACAGTGGGATAAGATTGCCCAACTTGAAAAAGAGGGTAAGGCATTGGTTTTGCGTCCTCATAAAGATCTTGGAGTCACTCGTTATACAACAGATCCAGAGAAATTGGGGCCTTGGTTTCAATTAGGATATGATGAAACTCTTGAGCGTATAGATCAAATTAAAGAATTCATAAAATAGAAAAACCTGGATTTCCAGGTTTTTTGTTTTGCCACAACAATCATTTAAGGAGGCGTATTGTGGCATTAGTGACTACATTGTGCGAAGCGCAAATATGTATTAAACTAGAAACGAGGTTGTAGTCACAGTTTCTATTATAAAGAGTCAATGTGAATTTATTATTAAAACCGAAAATTCTTTTAAAAAAATTAGAAAGAGGCTATTATTAAGGTATGAATGGTTATTTTTTTGATATGGATGGAACTTTATACAATAACAAGTTTCATGAAGTGAGTGAGAAAACTTTTAAAATGTTAAATGAACTACAAAGCCAAGGACACTTTGTAGCTTTATCTACGAGTCGTTGTCAATCGGAATTAAAGAATCTTCCTTCTTGTATGCGAAATTTTCAATTTGATTGCATGATCAGTGATGGTGGGGCTTTGATTTTGAATCAACAAAAAGAGATTCTTGAAATGAATTGTCTTCCAAAAGAAACAATGAGGAGTATAGATCGGTTTTGTAAAGAACGAAACTTGGAATATCGCTACAGTACGCGAGAGGGGAACTATTTTGGTACGCCATATTCTAGTTTTGCGCACAATATATATTTTGAGTTGTATTTAAATAGTCCAGTTTATAAACCTTATGAAAAGGATGATGTGTTGAATGTTTTACTTTTTTGCCAAGGAGAAACGAAAGAGGAATTAAGACCGTTGATCAAAAATTTGGGATACATAGAATATCCGGATTGTTTTGAATTACGTGCGAATCAAGTAGATAAGGCAACGGCTGTAAAGAAAATCATGGATGCTCATGCATTTGAAACGACCTATTGTTTTGGGGATGGAACCAATGACATTGATATGTTGAAACTTGCCGATGTGGGTGTTGCGATGGGCAATGCGTGTGATGCATTAAAAGAAGTGAGTGATGTTGTGATTGGAAGAGTGGATGAGGATGGCATCTACAATTTCTTAATGGGAAAATAAAAGCTGAATAGGAGGAGAATAAGATGGCTTATATTTTAGAGAATGATGTATTGAAGTTGGAGTGTACAGAAAAGGGTGGCGAAATGCTGCACTTAGTAAAGAAAAGTACAGATCGTGAAACTTTATATCAGGGAAATCAAGGATGGTCTGGTAGAAATCCTTCTTTATTTCCAATGGTAGGAAATACATATACAAAGGATTATGAGATTGATGGCAAAAAATATGCGATGAAGAATCATGGCTTAATTCGTTATGCGACCTTAAAGGGTGAAAGTAAAGAGGATGAACTTGTATTTAGTTTAGATGCGAATGAGGAAACATTAGCTCAATATCCTTTTAACTTCCATTTTGAGATAGGATATAAATTGGATGGGAATAAAGTTTTAATTCAGTATCATGTAAAAAATAATGATACTAAGGATATGCCTTTTGGGTTTGGCTTGCATCCTGCGTTCAAGTTGGATGATGAATTTTCTACGTATACTTTAGCGTTTGAAAAAGAAGAAAACACAAAACAATTGTTGTTTGATCCTAGCTACGAAAAGAATGTAGAGTATCAGGATGTTGTATTTAAAGAATGGAAATTGTCTAGAGAAGATGTACAGAAGTATGCGACGATTATTTATAAGGATTTAAAATCAAATTATGTAACTTTAAAACATAGAGATGAAGAAGTGGTTCGTGTATCGATTGAGGGATATCCATATTTGGCTTTATGGACTCATGATAGTGCATCGGATTTCTTATGTATTGAGCCTTGGTATTCGCATGGGGATTTTGAAAAAGAGACACCAGATTTCTATCATAGAGAAGGAACTATGGTTTTAAAACCAAATGAAGAATGGTCTTGTTCATACTGGATCGAGGTGCTTTAAGAAGGAGAAATCCTTCTTTTTTAGTGTAAATTTGTCTTTTTAAAGAACAAATTTGCACTTTTTAGTTTACTTTCGTCCAAAATCTTTTATTTTAGTTAAAAATAGTTATAATGAAATTAGTTCAAAAGGAGAAAGAAAAATGTTCGGAAAAGAAAAATCAACTTGGGAAGAATTAAGTGGTATTTTTACTGCACAGGAGATCTACCAACAACCTGCTACTTGGGCAAAAACAATTGCTCAAATCAAAAATGAAAAGGAAGCTTTAAAAAAATTCATGGAACCTGTATTAAGTGATCCAGATTGCGATATCGTATTTACAGGAGCTGGAACTAGTGAATATGTAGGTAATGCTTTATATTCATATGTTAACCGTTATACTGGTTATCATGCAAAATCATATGCTTCTACAGATTTAGTAGAAACTCCAGAAAACTATTTATCAAGAAACAAAAAGACTTTATTAGTGAACTTTGGTCGTTCAGGAAACTCTCCTGAAAGTGTTGGCTCTGTACAAGTTGCTGATGAAGTATGTAAGGAAAATGTTTATCATTTATTCATTACATGTAATAAAGATGGAGCTTTAGCAAAAGCGGCTGCTACTCGTGACAATGCTTACGATATTAACTTGACTCCAGAAACTCATGACCAGTCTTTCGCAATGACTTCAAGTTTCTCTAACATGATGTTGGCTGCATTATTATGTTTCCGTTTAGATGATATTGATGAAGCTGCAAAAGAAATGGAAAGTGTTATTGCTCAAGGACAAAAATTTGTTGATGAAGGATACAAAGTATGTGAAAATTTAGTTGCTGACTTTGCGGAATTTAACCGTATTGTATACTTAGGTGCAAATACATTGAAGGGTATTGCTCAAGAAAGTCAATTAAAGATTTGTGAATTAACTGCTGGTACAGTTACAACTACATTTGATAGTCCAATGGGATTCCGTCATGGACCTAAATCAGTTATCAACGATGAATGTTTAACAGTGGTTTATTTATCAGATGATGAATATCAAAGACAATATGAATATGACATTATTAAAGAAATGAGTGGACAACGCAAAAAGAACCGTTTAGTTGCTGTTTCTAGCCATGCAGATGCTGAAATCGAAGGATTAGTAGATACATTCATTAACTTTGATTTAGATGCACCTAAAGATAATATTTTCTTAGGATTTGACTATATTTTAGTTGCTCAGGTTATCGCATTATTTAAATCATTGAGCTACAAGATTACACCAGACAATCCATGTCCAACAGGTGAAGTAAACCGTGTTGTTAAGGGTGTAACTATTTACCCATATACTGCAAAGTAAGAATTTAGAGGAGAAAAAAAGAAAATGATAGGATTAATTGTTACTGGTCATGGCCACTTTGCGACAGGTTTAACTACAAGCTTAAACTTGATTGCTGGAGATGCAAAAGATTATGTTGCTGTAGATTTTGAGGCTACAGATTCAACAGATGATTTAGCAAAAAAATTAACAGACGCTATGGATTCATTAAAAGACTGCGAAGGAATCATTGTATTAAGTGATTTAGCTGGTGGTTCTCCATTCAAAACGGCTGTTGAAATTGGATTCCCAAGAGGAAACGTAGAAGTTGTTGCAGGTACAAACTTAGGTATGTTAGTTGAAATCAACTTAACTCGTACTTTCTCTGAAGATGTTCATGCTTTAGCTGAATCAGCTTGCAACGTTGGAAAAGACCAAGTTATGCGTTATGTATTCCAACATGTTGAACAAAACGAAGATTTTTCAGATGGTATCTAATATTTAAGCTAGGCTTTGCCTGGCTTTTTCTTTTGTAAAAACTTTTCAAATATCTGTAAATGAGGTATGATATTTTCACATGTGGAGGTATTTAGAATGGATTATAAAACTAGAATTGAGGCTTCTATTCAAGAGCATTTAGATGCTTATATGGAAATTGTAAAAACACTTTATGAAAATCCAGAAACTGGTTTTCAGGAGTACGAAACACAGAAAGTATTGGTGAAGTATTTAAAAGATGCTGGATTTGATGTGAAGTCGAGCGTTGTGATCGATACAGATTTTGTGGTTGAATATAAATCTGGTAAAGAAGGACCAACGATTGCTTATATGTGTGAATATGATGCACTTCCTGAAGTCGGACATGGATGTGGACATAACTTGATTGCTGGTATTGGTATTGCGGCTGGAGAAGCTTTAAAGAGTGTCGTGGATGAAATTGGTGGAACTGTACGTGTTGTGGGTACGCCTGGTGAAGAAAACTTTGGTGGAAAAGTGAAGATGAGTGAAGCTGGGGTATTTGATGATGTAGATGCAGCTTTGATGGTTCATCCAAGTACAGAAAATGGTGTTGGATCTAGATCGTTGGCGATTTTACCAATTAAATATGAATTCTTTGGTAAGAATGCACATGGATGCCATCCTCAAGAGGGACATAGTGCATTGGATGCAGCTATTAGTACATATACACAGATTTCAATGTTACGTCAGTTTGTGACTCCAGGATCATATATTCATGGAATTATTCGTGATGGTGGTTTAGCTGCCAATGTAATTCCTGCTTATGCAAGTATGGAATATTATTTTAGAGCAACTACAATGGCATATTGTAAAGAGATTGCAGCTCGTGCAGAGGATTGTGTGAAGGGATCATGTACTGCAAGTCAAACAACTTACAAAACAAGCATGTATGAATGTCCTTATGAAGATACAAAAATCAACTATACACTAGCTGATATGTTGACAGAAAAATATAAAGAGCTAGGAGTTGAGCAAATTAATCCGGTTGATGAAGTTCCATGTGGTTCTACAGATGTTGGAAGTGTAAGTTATGTTTGTCCAACAATTCAGGGAACTATCAAAATCGCAGATTGTTCTGTGGCTGGACATTCAAAGGAAATGGCGGCTGCAACGATTAGTGAAGAGGGAAAAAATGGATTAGTTAAAGCAGCTACAGCTATTGCGTTGGTTGGCTTGGATTTGATTACTAAACCAGAAATGTTAGAAAAGGCAAAAAAAGAGTTTAAAGAAAGAACATGTTAATTTGCATGTTCTTTTTTATGAAAAGGTTTTCAAAATAGATTTTAGAAACGATTTTGTGATAATTATGTGTTTTTTTTTGCCAATTTTTATAATTGTTAGTGATAAAAAATAAAAAATTACTAAAAAGTGCAAATATTTTCTTAAAATGTGTAAAGCATTTATGCATAGAAAATGTATAATATAGTCAAGATAGTTATTCTTTAAAGAAGAAAGCGCTATCAGGAAGGAGAGAGAATATGCCAAATATCTTATTAACAAGAATCGACAATCGTTTGATTCACGGTCAAGTTGCAACTCAATGGAGTGGAGTTCTAGGAGCTAACTTATTATTAGTTGCAAATGACGCTGTCGCAAAAGATGAATTCCGTCAAGGTTTGATGAACATGGCTGCTCCAGCTTATGCTCAGACTCGTTACTTCTCAATTCAGAAGACAATCGACATTATTGGAAAAGCGAGCCCTGCTCAAAAAATCTTCATCATTTGTGAAACACCTCAAGATGTATTACGTCTAGTTGAGGGTGGTGTTCCAATTAAAAAATGTAATATTGGAAACATGCACATGTCTGAAGGTAAACGTCAAGTCGCTACTACAGTAGCTGTAAATGACGATGATGTTGCTGCATTCAAGAAATTGCAAGAACTAGGTGTTGAATTAGAAATTCAACGTGTACCTGACATCGCACCTGAAGATATTAATAAACTTTGGAGCTAATCCAAAAAAGGAGAAAATGAAAAATGAATATTGTAGAAATTGTGTTATTGGCAATTGTAACATTCTTCTTTGCCATCGACCAATTCTCATTAACTGAAATCGTTTATCGTCCTATCATTGCTTGTCCAATTATTGGTGCAATCTTAGGTGATGTAAACACTGGCTTAGTTGTTGGTGGTACATATGAGTTAATGATGGTTGGTAACATGCCAGTTGGTGGAGCACAGCCTCCTAACGCTGTATTAGGATCAGTTGTTGCTATGATTTTCGCTGTTAAAGCAAAAATGGACATTAATGCTGCTTTAGGAGCTTGTATGATTTTCGCTACATTCGGACAATACGTTGTAACATTAACATTTACAATCATGTCTGGTTTAATGGCTAAAGCTGATAAAGCTGCTAATGAAGCTAACCCTAAAGGAATTACAGCTGTATGTAATACTTCTATGGCTATCTTAGGTACTTTATTTGCTGTAATCGCTATTTTAGCATATGTTGGTGGAACTGCTGCTTCTGGTGCTTTACAAAGCTTAAGTGAAAACGCAAGCTGGTTCATGGGTGGTTTAAGTGCTGCCGGTGGAATGATGCGTTTCGTAGGTTTCGCTGTATTGTTAAAGATTATGCTTTCTAACGACTTGTGGGGATGGTTGCTAGGTGGTTTTGCAACTGCATTACTATTTGGTAACGTTGAAGCTACAGCTTCTGCTTGCTTGATCTTAGTTGCATTCATCGGTGTTGCAATCGCATTATTAGACTTCAAGATTACTTCTATTGAAACAAAAGCTGCGCAGGGAGGTGTAAGTGATGGAATCTAATGCAATGACTTCTTACAAGGATACTACTCCTGCTGCAAGATTAGATAAACAGACTTTAAATAAAATGGTATGGCGTTCTTGCCAATTACAGGCTGCGTTCAACTACGAACGTATGCAATCTGCTGGTTGGTTATGGGCTATTTTACCAGGTTTGGAAAAAATCCACACAAATAAAGATGACTTAGCTGCATCTATGACTCACAACATGGATTTCCTTAATACTCACCCATTCTTCGTAACATTCGTTATGGGTATCGTATTATCAATGGAACAACAAAAAACTGATATTCAGACAATTCGTTCTGTACGTATCTCAACTGCTGCTCCATTAGGTGGTATTGGTGATGCATTGTTCTGGTATACATTAATTCCTATCACTGCTGGTTTAACTGCAAACATGGCTATTGATGGAAGTATCATGGGACCAATCTTATACTTCGTTATCGCATTCGGTGTTGAAATGGTTTTACGTTATGCTTTAATGTACTGGTCATACAACTTAGGTTTAACTGCTGTTAAGATGATGACTGCTAACGCTAAAGCATTCACTCACGCTGCAAGTGTATTAGGTGTATTCGTTGTCGGTGCTTTAATTTCTAACTATGGTGGAGGAACTAAATTAGGTATCTCTATCGCTAATGGTGAAGGTGATCCAATCGTTATCCAAAACTACTTAAATATGATTTTACCTTGCTTAATCGCATTCGCATTCACTATGATGTGCTATGTATTGATTAAGAAGAAAAACTGGACTCCAGTTAAATGTATCGCATTATTCTTAGTAATCGGTATTGTTGGAGCTGCATTCGGTATCTGGGCTGGTGGATATACACCTCTAGTACCAGTTCCTTGGACAGTTATTTAGTAGGCTAATCTAACGAAGTTAGAATATTTTCTCTCAAATATAAGGTTGTAACGGATTATATCCTTACAACCTTTAATTTTATTTTTAGCTCATTAAAAAAATTTAATGATTTAAAAATGAAATTAAGGAGGTCTATATATTATGGCAGATAAAAAATATCCAGTTCTTTATGCAACAAGTGTTAAAGGAACTATTTTTAGACATTGTGGAGTTTACAATACTATCTATTTTAATGTACATAATAATAAGGAATTAGAGGATAAACCTTATTACTTAGAGTATATGGAAAAGACAAGGGAAGAAGCTTATAAGGCAATCCAGAATAAATTTACAATGTCTCAACCATTAAAAGTGACAAATGATCATAAGGTTTTCATTATTTTTAGAGGCAATGTTGATATGCGCGATGTGAAAACTTTCTGCAAAATGATGCTACAGGAATTAGAATATTTTACAGAAGGTATTCATACAGCAGATTATGCTGAATTAGAAACGATGTTTATAGAGATTGGTCGTGCTCCAAGTTTTTTGAAAGCTTCAAAAGTTGGAGAAAAGTTGACACAAACCGATATTCTTGACAAAATAATGGTACATATGGATGGTCATGATCAACCGCAGGATAATGGTTGTCTGACACCATATACAGATTATGTTGATTTTAAAGAAGAAGAGAAACGACAAAATCTAAAAAAAGAAGAACTAGAAGAAGTAGTTGAGTGGTAAGGAGATAGTTATGGCAGAAGGAAGAAAGACAAGAAAAAAACAGGAAACTGATTTAAAGGGTAATGTATCTGGTTGGCATGTTTATAGAGATGAACGTGGAAGAGCGGTATATTATGATGTGTTTTCTAAAACTGGATATATTTTGGCAAATAATGAAGATCGATATAAACAATTCAGTATGCGCTTTGTGTTGGGAGCTATCGGATTCATTTTGATGTTGATGTTTGATATGCCTATCTGGTTATGTGTTTTAGCTGGTGTTGCAGTATATGGATTTTTAGAATTTAGATTCAGACGATTCTTGAAAAATTTAGTTCGCGTTGAAAACTTTAAGTGTAATGAAAAAATGAAGAGTGAAGCTTCTATTAAAACTTTAGATACGAATAAAATCATTTTGAAAATGGTTCTATTATTAGCATTAGCTGTATTGATTATTATTAATGCATATAACGAAAACTATACTGGTTGGATGTTAACTCTTAACTATGTAATTAGTGCATTAACATTTATCTTCGCGTTATATCATGCTAAAGAATTGATTTCTCGAAATAGTAAGTAAAAGGTTCGGTTGAACCTTTTTTTTGCATAAAAAATGCGCATCTATAAGATGCGCAATATTTGTTTTAGCGAATTAATTCTTCCTGGTGACTAGCGTAAGTATATTCTTCAATTGTATACATAACGCGGGCTTTAATTAAATCTTCAGGAGTATTGTTCAATTTACCTTCACGTACCAATGTATATTGGAAAGGCATATATTGACTTAACAATGGTAATGGTACTGGATGTTCTTTTAAGTTAGTCAATAATTTAGCTAAAGCATTTTTAACATTTTCTTGAGGTAAATAGTAACGGCAACGGTCAGAGAATGAATATTTACGTTTGAATGCAATTTCATTTTCTGTTCCATGATAATATGGAGCCCATTTACCAGGGTTTGCTAACATGGCTTTGTCTAATTCTTCACGGAAGTGACTCGTTTCAAATCCATAAACAGCAGCCAATTCTTCTTCAATCATGCATAATGAGAAGATTCCTTCACGAGCGGCATAAGTAAGTCCAGGACCAACTTTTAAGATGCCAACACCATCTTCTACTAATTCACGTAATTTGTATTTAGTTTGATAATCAGTTGAGTGTCCTTCAAATACTAATTTGTCAAAATCTTTAATGCTTGCCATTAAATCTTTAGCACGTTCACGATCGTATTCTTCACATCCAGCATCTTTTTCTTCAACACCTGGCTGAACAACAGCAGCGATAACGTGGTTCCAAGCATCTGCGATTCCCATATCATCAAATGCTTTTTCAAATGTAGCTACAGTACTCTTGAAGTCTTCAGGTTTTGTAACTTGCATACCAGCATTTTCTTCTTGTGCTCCACCTGGAATTGGAACTTCACTACCGACGATATATACTGGGTGAATTGCTTCTGGATTTTCTTGAAGTAATTCTTGGTAAGCTTCTTCGCAAACTTTAGCTAAAGTAGCTCCACGACGAGCAATGGTTTCATCACTCAAACGAGTATTTGGATCATCATCAGCAACTTTCATACTTGTATCAATATGAATTTTAGTGAAACCAGCACGAACATAGTCATGTACTAATGTTTTTGCGTATTCCATAGCTTCTGCTTCTGGTTTGTTTGCGACTGTTAATGGTCCTAAGTGGTCTCCACCTAAGAAAATACGATCACTTGATAATCCAGCTTCTTTTGCTTTTTCATGACAGAAGTTGAAGAAATCTTTTGGTGTCATTCCTGAGTAACCACCATTTTGATCAACTTGGTTTGCAGTCGATTCAATTAAAACACATGAATCTTGTTTTTTTGCGGTTTCCATCGCAGCTTCAATAACGAATGCATTACTTGAACAGCATGAATAGATAGCTACGGCTTTACCTTCCTTTTGTTTTTTAACAATGTTTAATAATGGGTTTTGTTTAGGCATTGTATGTCCTCCTTAACTGTTTTTATTATACAGTATCTTTAACTTTTTTTCTTCTTTTTACCATAAAGTCAATTAAAAAGTGCAAATATTACTAATTTGTTAAAAATGACAAAAGCATTACTAAAATATGCATTTTATTTTGAAAGCGCTATGTTATAATATTAGAAGAAATATGGAGGAGATAACAATGAAGGTTATTGTATGTGAAAACTATGATGAAATGTCAGCAAAGGCATTTGAAGTCATGAAAGAATTATTGGATGCTAAGAAAGATGCTGTCTTAGGTTTGGCAACAGGATCTAGTCCAGTTGGATTATATAAGGAAATGATCCAATACCACAAAGATGGATATAGCTATAAAGATATTAAATCTTATAACTTAGATGAATATGTAGGAATCGAGCGTAAAGATCCTCAATCTTACTATACTTTTATGTATGAAAACTTATTTAAAGATATTGATATTGATTTAAATAATACACATGTTCCTTATGGAAATACAGAAGCTGATTGTAAAGCTTATGAAGATGCTTTAAGTGAAGTATCAATTGACTTACAGGTATTAGGAATTGGACAAAATGGACACATTGGATTCAATGAACCTGGTACACCATTTGAAACATTAACTCACATCGTTGATTTAACAGAAAACACTCGTGAAGCAAATGCTCGTTTCTTTGATAACGATATTAACAAAGTTCCAACACAAGCTATTTCAATGGGAATTGGAACAATTATGAAATCTAAAAAAGTATTATTAGTGGCTAATGGTGAAAATAAAGCAGATGCTGTTAAAGCTATGATCGAAGGACCAATCGATACTGCATGTGCTGCAAGTGCATTACAAAACCACGCTGATGTAGTTGTTGTATTAGACAAAGCTGCTGCTAGTAAATTAACTAAATAATTGTGATTATCTTTATAGGATAGGGAATTCATTTCTCTATCCTTTTTATTTGTGTTAAAATTAAGCTGTATGAAAAAATGGATATATAGAATCGTTTTTGTCGTTAGCCTTTGTGTATTTGGGTACAGTGCCTATAATTTATGGGATATTTATTCACAGAAACAACAAGTTGCGACACAGACAAAACAATTAGAAAAAAAAGTGATTAAGAAAAAAAGTGAAAATAAAGTAGAAAAGAATGTTTTAGAACCAGACTGGGCAGCACTTCAAGCAGAGAATCAAGATATTGTAGGATGGATCTATGTTCCAGATTGTGATATTTCTTTTCCTATTATGCAGTCAAAAGATAATGAATATTATTTGAATCACACCGTGAGTGGGGAATATAATAATAGAGGTTCGATTTTTTTAGATGCGAATGCGAATGCACAACTCCAAGATGATAATTCCATTATATATGGACATTCTGTTGAAGGTGGAGGCATGTTTACTTTATTAAAGAAGTATTGTGATGAAGATTTTTTTAAGTCGCATCCAGTATTTTATGTATTAACACCGGATGCAAATTATAAGTGTCATGTATTTACATTTGCGAAAACTACGGATGATAGTGTATTCTATACAACGTCATTTGGAGATTATAGACAAGAGACTTTAGATTCTATGAAACAATCGTCTACATACTTCAATGATTTAGTGAATACAGATCAAAAATTTATTTCTTTATCCACATGTGATTTAGATTATGGATTTGAATCGAGTCATCGTTTTGTTTTGACTGGGCAACTGGAAAAGACAAGTGACGATATTGTTTTAAAAGATTGATATATGATATACTTGGTGAGGTTTTTAATATGAAAATTTGTTTTGTGACAGGAGGAACAGGGGGTCATATTTATCCGGCTTTAGCTTTAGCGGATAAAATGAAAGAACTTGATTCTTCGACTGAAATATTATTTATTGGAAATGATGATCGCATGGAAAAGGATTTGATTCCACAAAATGGCTATGCGTTTAAGGCTTTGCATACTTCTGGATTAGTAGGAAATGTATTAAAAAAATGCATGGCGGTTTGTCAGATGTTTAAAGCAGAAGGTAAGGCAAAAAAATACTTAAAAGAATTCAATCCAGATGTGGTCATTGGATTTGGAGGCTATGTGAGTGCACCAGTTATTATGGCAGCTCATTCTTTAGGTATCCACACTGTGATTCATGAACAAAACTCCATTGTTGGTAAGGCCAACCAGCTTGTTATGAAGAAAGTGGATGCGATTATAACTTGTTATGAAAAATGTAATGAGGTTTTTCCAAAGGAAAAGATTCATATGTTGGGAAATCCAAGAGCAACAATTGCCAAAGAGGCAACATTTGATGAAGACTATTTTAAATCATTAGGTTTAGATTTAGATAAAAAAACAATCCTTATTGTGATGGGTTCTTTGGGCTCTAGTTCTGTAAATGAATTAATGAAGAGTGCTTTAAAGGATGTCAATGATGATTTACAATTTTTGTATGTCTGCGGAAAAGACAATTCTCAAGATTTGAATTTATTTGAAAGCCAAAAAAATATTCATGTTGTACCATATGTAGATACATTGCGTATTTATGGGCATGTAGATGGAATGGTTTGTCGTGCAGGAGCAACAACACTTGCAGAAGTAACAGCTTTAGGGATTCCTTCTATCGTGATACCAAGTCCTTATGTGGCAAATAACCATCAATTTTATAATGCGAGTATGCTGCTAAGACAACAAGCTTGTCGTATTATTGAAGAAAAGGATTTGAATGCAGAAACTTTGCAAGGTCAAATTGTATCTTTATACGCAAATCCAGTGGTATATGAACAAACACATGAACATGCATTGCAGATGGGTAAACCCAATGCGGCATATGATATTATAGATTTATTGAAAAATATATGTAAAAAGGGGAACTAATATGAGCATAAAGGATCGTTTAATGACGTATGCAGAAGTTTTAGAACATGAGCCTATGAAGAAACATACCACTTTTAAGATTGGTGGTTGCGTAGACTATTATATATATCCCAAAAATTGTACTGCACTAATGTGTGTACTTGAAATACTTGCACAGAAAAATATTCCATATTATGTACTTGGACGTGGATCTAATGTCTTATGTTCAGATACGGATTTTCATGGTGCAATCATCAATTTAGATCGTACTTTGAATGATTTCTATTTTGAACCAGATGGAGTGTTAGTAGCGCAAGCGGGATGTTCAATTATAAATATGGCAGTAGAAGCCATGAAAAGATCACTAACTGGATTAGAATGGGCAAGTGGAATTCCAGGCTCAATTGGTGGTGGACTTTATATGAATGCCGGAGCCTATAAGGACAATTTGGCGAATCACTTAATTGATGTCTGTGTTTTAAAAGATAATACAATTTGTTGGATGAAAAAAGATGAATTGGATTATGCGTATCGTCATTCTATTTTCCAATCACACAAAGATTGGACTATTTTAGTGGGACGTTTCCAATTAGAAAAAGGAAACCAAAATGATATTCGTGATTTGATGAATTCTAGACGAGAAAGAAGAATGAGTGCACAGCCTTTGGATAAGCCTTGTGCAGGTAGTGTGTTTAGAAATCCAGAAGAAATTCCAGCTTGGAAATTAATTGAAGAGTTGGGATTAAGAGGCTATAAAATTGGTGGTGCCATGGTAAGTGAAAAACACTGTAATTTTATTGTGAATGATGATTTAAATGCGACAGCTCAAGATGTTCGTGATTTGATTCATGAAATTAAAATTCGAGCAAAAAAAGAATATAACATTGACATGGTTACGGAAGTTGAGCAGTTATATTGGTAAGAAAAAAATTTAAGCTAACCATTAAACAATCAATTGTTATAAGTCTTGTTGTTATGATGGTAGCAAGTATCTTTGTGTATTATTTTTCTACAGACTCCCATGTCAAGGTTTTATCATGTAAAAACAACTATTATTTGTCAGATAGTGAAGTCTATGATTTGGCAAATGTGAGTACGAAAACACGTATCTATTTAATGCCTTCAATTATATTGGAAAAAAGAGTAGAAAAGATGCCTTTTGTACAGTCTTGTGATGTTTCAAAGAAAAATCGAAAGCTTACTTTTGATGTGCAGGAAAAATTGATGGTTGGCTATTATGTGAAGGATAATAAGAATTATGCCCTTTGCCAAGATGGCTCTTCGATTGAAATAGATGAACAATATTTAAATATGATTGTACATTTTCCTTTGTTGTCAAATTTTAATGCAAAACAAAGAAAGCAGTTGTGTGAACAGTTTCAAAAACATCGCAAAGTGTTAACTCGAGAATTAATTGAAAAGTTTGCAGAAATTGTACCTTATAAAACAAGTTATGATAAGAATATGTTTAAAATCACAATGCAAGATGGGAATATTGTTTATACCAATTTAAAAAGTATAAAAATGTTATCTAAATACCAAAGTGTTTTGACAAAACTAAAAGGACAGTCTGTTTGTCTGGTTTTGGATTCTACGCATTCAACAATTGAAAAGGTGAATTGTGATGATTTGAATTCGAAACAAAAGGTTGAAGAAAAACAGGAAGAGAAGACGGAAAAGGCCGAAAAGCCTGAAGCAACAGATGAAAAAACTTCGGAAAATACTGAGACTCAAGAAGAACAACAGCCAACCGAAGATGAATCTGAGAATCAGGCTGAATGGGTCTATGATGATAACACAGGCGTATATTATCATGAAGCCATTGGAATGTATTATGATCCAAATACAGGTGAATATTACGATGGAAATGGCACATATTACAATTGGGATGAGGAATCTCAAAGCTTTGTAGAAGCGTATTAGGATTTGTGTTTATATTTTAAGTAGAGTATAATTAATAAAAACGGGAGGTTTTATTATGCCTATTAATAAATCAACAGAATACGGAAATATCGAAATTTCATTAGATGCGATTGCCAATTTAGCTGGTGGAGCAATTACTGAATGTTACGGTATTGTAGGTATGGCTAGTCAGAAAACATTGAAAGATGGCTGGGCCGAATTATTGAAAAAAGAAAACTATGCTCGTGGTGTTGTTGTAACACAAGATGAAACGGGATTAGTTTTGAATCTTTATATTATTGCATTACAAGGAATTAAATTAAGTCAAGTTGTATATGAAGCACAAAAACGTGTTAAATATGTATTGGAGAAAACTTTGGAAGTTAAATGTAACGCTGTAAACATCTATGTCCAAGGTGTTCGTGCAGTAAAGTAGGGGTTAAGAGATGGAAAGAATTAATGGTATTTTATTTAAACAGATGCTTGAATCCGGGATGAATAACTTATCAAATCATTCAGCGGAAATCGATGCATTGAATGTTTTCCCTGTGCCAGATGGAGATACAGGTACAAATATGCATTTAACTGTGTCAAATGGTGTAAAAGAAGCGCTTAAAACGAATTCAGATTCTGTAAAAGATATTGCGAAAACATTATCTCGTGGATTATTAATGGGTGCACGTGGGAACTCTGGTGTTATTACGTCTCAGATTTTTAGAGGAATCTATCAAGCGGTAGAAGATTTAGATGATATGGATGCATCTCAATTGGCTCATGCATTGGTTAATGGAAGTCGTGTTGCGTATCGTGCTGTTATGCGTCCAGTAGAAGGAACAATTTTAACTGTTGTTCGTGAAGCAGCAGATTATACATATGCATACACTACAACTGAAGACGTTACAGATTGTATGGATGTTATGAAGAAGATGGTGGAAGAGGCCAATGCTTCTTTACAAAGAACACCTGAATTATTACCTGTACTTGCAGAAGTAGGTGTAGTTGATAGCGGTGGAAAAGGTCTTTGCGTGATTTTAGAAGGATTCCTTGCTGCTATGGAAGGTCATCCAGTACAACTTGAAGGTGCAAAAGCAGCTGGTGAAAGTGCACAAGCTAAAGTAGAGGGTGGAGAAGAAGAATATGGATTCTGTACAGAATTTATTTTGAAGTTATCTGAAAATGGTGTTCGTCATTTTTCTGAAACTAGCTTTAAAGATGAATTAGCAACAATTGGTAATTCAATTGTTTGTGTGCAAGATGAGGATTTAGTAAAAGTTCATGTTCATACATTAGAACCATTCACAGCGATTAAAATGGGACGTCGTCAGGGTCGTTTTATTAAGTTGAAAGTTGAAAACATGCAAGAGCAGCATGACAATATTATCGAAAAAGAAGAAGAGGAAAAAATGGCAGAACACAAAAAATATGCCATTATTACCGTAGCTCCTGGTGGTGGAATCAAGAAGATGTTTACAGAACTTAGAGCTGACATTGTTGTTGGTGGTGGACAAACAATGAATCCGAGTACAGAAGATTTTGTTTCAGCCGTTGAAAAGTTGAATGCAGATCATATCTTCATTTTACCAAACAACTCAAATATTGTTTTAGCTGCAAATCAAGCTGCACAGGTATGCTCAGATCAAGATATTCATGTACTTCCAAGTAAAACAATTCCACAAGGATTAAGTGCTTGTGTTATGTTCAATCCAGATGTTGAATTGGAAGATAACTTGGCTGAAATGAATGAAGCTATTGAAAATGTTAAATCAGGTGAAGTCACTTATGCGATCAAAGATACAACATATGATGGTCTTGAAATCAAAAAAGATGAATATATGGGTATTTTTGGAAAAGACATTTGTGTCTCTTGTCCAGATTGCATGGAAGCAACAAAGAAATTGTTGGATAAAATGTTAGATGAAGATAGTGAACTTGTTACTTTGATTTATGGTGATACAGCTACTGAAGAACAGGCTGAAGAAATTGCTGCTTATATCGAAGATAACAGTGATGCTGAAGTTGAAATCCATGAAGGAAATCAACCAGTTTACTCATTTATTATTGGTGTTGAATAGTAAAAAATAATGAATCCATCAGATTGAGTTCTGATGGATTTTTAGTACAATAAATTTTGTAGGGGTTTCTGAATTTGCTCTCCAAGAATTTAAGGGGTGCGGCATATACCTCAAAACAATTTGTAGCTGAGATTAGGCTCGGACATCATGTAGTTGTCCGGGTCTTTTTTTCAACCATTTTAACGCTTCCATCATCCTTGTTAAATTCTAAATCGATGCCTTCTCTAAGACCAGCATGCATCTGTTTCTGAATCGTTCCCAGTTGCGATAACCATTGGCTACTTTCGTAATCCATTTGATGATTGCGTTATGATTTTTCATCAGTGCATTGTAGATTCTTTTCTGTTCTACAGTAATTTCTCCTATGCCTTTTGAAACGAAACAATAGTCAGTAAAGGCGTTTTAAAAACAATCCGAGTTTTATTTATTTAATCTTGAATGATCAAGAAGAAACAATCTTATGTTTTCATAATCATGTCATCTAAATTGTCTTATTGAGGTTTTCACAGAGTATAGTGTATCTTAAAAAGTAATTAATAAAGGGAAAAGAAAAGACCGTTTGATGCGGTCTTAATTGTTTTATGCGTTTTGTTCTTGTTCTTGAAGTTTTGCCTTTTCAACAGGTTGAACCAATTTCTTTCCTGAACCAATGAAGATCATCAATCCTAATGCCATTAATAGAACAGCGAAGAATAATTGTAGTCCGTCTGTCATAAATGCAAATCCACCAGTTACGAATAAATTTAAGCAGATGTTATATACTGACATACCTAAGCTTGTCATTGTAACAACTAACATCATGATCATTGGTACATATAACATGTATCCTTTACGTCCTGTAACTTTTAAGAATACAGATAATGAAACTAATACCATAGCTGCTAATAATTGGTTAGCACTACCGAATAATGGCCAGATATTTAAGTATCCACCTAAGCTTAATAGGTAACCACCAGCTAATGTGATCAATGTAGCAACATATTTATTTGTTAAGAAGCTAACAACGCTGTTTGTTTCAGCTTCTTCATTGACTTCAAATAATTCTTGGAATGATAAACGTCCAATTCTTGCAACAGCATCTAATGAAGTTAATGCCAAAGCAGAAACGAACATTGTCATGATGCATAGACCCCATTCTTGAGGGAATCCAAATTGTGAAATCAATCCAGTAACACCAACTGAGAATTTAATAAATGGTGTAGCAGTATCTGCAAATGCCATAGAAGATAGTGTTTCATTTAATACGCCTTTGCTAGCTAAGCTAGTTAAAGATCCAACAACAACAATTACAAGTACAGCAAGTAATGATTCAAGTAACATACTTCCGTATCCAACTTGTAACATATCACTTTCATTACGAATTTGTTTAGAACTTGTTTCACTAGATACAAGTGAATGGAATCCACTAACGGCACCACAAGCAACTGTAACGAATAATGTTGGGAAGATATAGCTTCCTGTTGCAGATTTAAATCCTGTGAATGTAGGTGATGTGATTGTAGGGTTTGATACAAATACACCGACAACTGCAGCAACGATCATTCCGATGAATAAGAATGTAGTCAAATAGTCACGTGGTTGTTTTAATACCCAGATTGGTGTAACACTCGCAAAGAAGATATAAACGAATACTAGATATACCCAAGTTTGTTTAGTGAAGTAAACTGGGAATGCGATTCCTAATGCTAACATCGCAACAATTAATGCAATACCAAGAACGGCTTGTTTCCATCCTGAAAGACCTGTTTTCTTTAAGAAGAAACCAAATGCGATTGCTACGAATACATATAGAATTGTGATTGAGCTAGCAGCTCCACTAGGTAATGATTGTGCACCAGCAGCGTTGTAGCCGTTTAATGATCCTGCAACCATGTCGGCAAATGCAGCAATAACTAATAAAGTAAATAACCAGCAGAACAAGAAGAATAATTTACGTCCTGTTTTACCAATGTATGTTTCAATGATTTGTCCCATTGATTTACCGTGAGATTTAACAGATGCGTATAGAGCACCAAAATCTTGTACGGCACCAAAGAAGATTCCTCCGACCATTACCCATAAAAATGCAGGTAACCATCCAAATACCATCGCAAGTACTGGACCAGTTACTGGACCAGCTCCAGCAATTGATGAGAATTGGTGTCCAAATACTTCCCATTTGTTACTTGGAACATAATCAACTCCATCTTCCTTTTCATAAGCAGGTGTCTTAGCTTTTGGATCAATTCCCCATGTTTTAACTAAATAACGTCCATAAACTAAGTAAGCTGTAAGTAGTAATGCAGCAGCGATAGCTAATAATAATAGACCATTCATAAATAACTTTCCTCCCTTAAAACTTTCTATCCAAATATTCAAATAATAAAAAAAGACTTCGTCTATCTAAGACGAAATCTAACACTATTCCGCGGTACCACTTAGTTTGCAACGTCGTTGTTGCCACTTAGAACTTCTTAACGCGAAGGACGAACCATTTTACTATCATTTCAAATGATTAGCTCACAAGTGATAGCTCTAAGGACCGTCGTTATCATTTCACCAAAATTGATACTCTCTTAAACCGGGCTTGCTTAAAGTCGTGTCTTGCTCATAGCTTTGAATATTTGTGGTTGTATAATATACCATCTTGAAAAACATGTCAATAAAAAATGTAAGAAAATGTAAATTAATGTTTTCACAATTTACATTAATTACAACTGTCATTTGTTTGTTAACATGTGAACGCTTGTGCTATAATGTAAAAACGTTGTTGGAGGGGAACAGATGATTTATATAACTGGAGACATTCATAGAGAACAAGATATTCATAAAATCAATCCAAGAGAATTTACAGTTGGCAATTCTTTGACAGAAGAAGATTATGTCATTATATGCGGTGATTTTGGTTGTGTTTGGGATGGAAGTACAGGAGATAACTTCTGGTTAAAATGGTTAGATTCACTTCCTTGGAACACTTTATTTATTGATGGGAATCATGAAAATTTTGATGTTCTTAATACGTATCTTGTAGAAGAGTATAAAGGTGGTAAAGTGCATCGTATTCGCTCGAAAGTATTTCATTTGATGCGTGGTGAAGTTTTCAATATTGATGGTTATAAATTCTTTACTATGGGTGGAGGATTTTCCCATGATGTAAGCTATCGTACAGAACATAAAAACTGGTGGAAAGATGAAATTTGTACGATTGAAGAAGCAAAGCATGCTTTTGCGACATTAGAAAAAAACAATTGGGAAGTAGACTATATTTTATCGCATGATACATATGCATCGCATCCATTGGCTCATAAATATGAAACGGATATGAGTTTATATGGAGATGATTATTATGATTTACATGATTGTTTAGAAACAGTTGAAAAGAAAACAGATTATAAAATGTGGTTTAGTGGGCACTATCATGATGATAGGATCCATTATTCAGATTCAAATAAGCCTTGTTTGACTTTATTTGATAAAGTTGTATTGTTAGAAAATATAGATGAAGAAATTAAAAGCCTGACTAAAATTTAATTTAGTCAGGCCATTTTTTTAAAGAATATCTTGAAGATTTTCTTCGATTGTATTTTTTAATGTGTCGAATGAGTGATCAAATCTTTGTTGATCATTTTCATTTAAGTGTAAACGGATAACTTGTTCTACACCATTTGAACCAACAACACTTGGAGTACCAATGAAGTATCCTTCTTTACCATACTCACCATTTTGATAAGCAGAAACTGGTAAGATGGCACGTTCATTGTTTAGAATACAAGAAACGATACGTTTTAATGCTAAACCAATACCATAGTAAGTAGCTCGTTTTAATTCGATGATCTTATAGGCTTTATCACGAACGTCAATATAGATTTCTTGTAGTTCACTTAAAGAAATATCATTTTCATCTAAGTATTCAAGCAAGTTTTTGCATCCAATATATGAATGGATCCAAGGAACGAAACTTGAATCTCCATGTTCACCCATGATATATGCGTGGATATTGCTGTCTGCAAATCCTAATTTTTCACTTAATGCATGACGTAAACGAGCTGTATCCAATACAGTACCTGATCCGATAACATGGTTTTTAGGTAATCCACTTTCTTTCCATGCAACATATGTCATGATATCTACTGGGTTGTTGGCAACAACTAAGATACCATTGAAATTATTTTCTTTCAAAGCTTTACATACACCCTTTGTGATGTTTGCGTTGATTTTAACTAGATCTAAACGAGTTTGACCTGGCTTTTGAGCAGCACCTGCAGTTAAGACAACAATGTTAGTGTCGGCTGCATCTGCATAGGTTCCAGCAGTGATTTTCATTTTAGTATCTGCATATACTAGACCATCACTAAGGTCCATTTGTTCTCCTTTTGCCTTGTCTTCATTTACATCGACTAAAACAAGTTCATCAATTCCTTTTTCTGAAAGCATTGAATAGGCAAAACTCATGCCGACAAATCCTGTACCAACAAGCATGATTTTTCTTTTTTTGATTTTTTCAGACATAAACTTCATTCTCCTTCTTATATCTATGCTTTTATTATAGGTTAGTTTGAACTAAAAAGCCAGTGTAATTCACTGGCTTAATTGGTTTGAGTTTGTGCTTGTAGTGTGATTTCGACTGTAACTTTCTTGGAATCCCTTTCAACAACCATCTTAACAGTATCTCCAATTTTATGTTTTTTTAGAACATTTTTAACGTCACTTGTCGATTGGATTTGTTCACCATCAAAACTAATAATACGATCATTTTGTTTTAGACCCGCTTTATCAGCAGCTCCATTTTTAACAATTTGTACGATGTAGCAGCCATCTTCGTATTTTGAATATTGACCTTGATTATTTGAAGTATAATCATACAAACTAACATTTAATGCGGGTCTTGAAGTGACACTTCCATTTTGCATAAGCTCTGTAATAATGTCTTGAGCAGGTGTGATTGGAATCGCAAAGCCTAATCCTTCAATTCCGGTTGAACTTTCTTTTGCGTTAACAATTCCAATTAGATTACCGTCAGCATTGAATAAGCCTCCACCAGAGTTTCCTGGATTGATGGCAGCATCTGTTTGTAGAAGTGTCATAGTTTCATCATCAATTGTGATTTGTCTGTCTGTTGCAGAAATAATTCCCGTTGTAACTGTACCACCAAGTTCTCCTAATGGATTTCCAATGGCAATGGCAGGATCTCCAACTTGTAAAATATCACTATCACCAAGTGTTGCAGCTTGTAGGTTGTTGGCATCCACTTTAATAACGGCTAAATCGGTTTGTGAATCTTTTCCAACAACACTCGCATCATATTCTGTGCCATCTGTAGTCGTTACTTTTAAACTTGTTGCTCCACTTACAACATGATTATTTGTAACAATATATCCATCTTCACTGATGATGACTCCACTACCAGCACCTTGTGAAACGTATTGTCCAAAAATGGAATTTCCACTTGAAACAGATTCAGTTGTGATTTCGACAACACTATCTTTACATTTTTCTACGATATCAGAAACATCGGATACTTGAACAGTTCCAGAATTGGATTTATTCGTTTGTTGCTGAATAGTGACATTGGCATTATTAGATAGATGGCTTCCGGCATAACCAGCACCAAATCCTACGACACCCGATAATAGGATTGTACCTATGGTGGTTATAATTTTATTTCGAACAGGGACATATGTTCTGGGTCTAAATTCAGGTGGTGTTTGCATGTTAATTCCTCCTTTTGCATACTATATTCTGTAGTATACACCAAATTAAATGAAATACATGCATCAAATACGCTATTTTGTCTATACAAATTTTGGATTATTTCTATTCAGTGATATAATAGCGTTATAGAAAGCATGTTTAAGGGAGGTTCCGTATGCCAGCAAAAACAACAAAAAAAGTTACAAATAAAAAAGTGGTTGATAAAAAAGAAGAAGTTAAAGCAGTAAAACCTGTTGAAGAAAAAAAAGTGGAAGCTAAACCTGTAGAAGAAAAGAAAGCACCTGCTAAAAAAGTAGCTGCAGAAAAGAAGACTCCAGCAAAAAAAGAAGAAGCTAAACCTGTAGAAGAAAAGAAATCAACAGCTAAAAAAGCAGCTGCAGAAAAGAAGGCTCCAGCAAAAAAAGAAGAAGCTAAACCTGCAGGAGAAAAGAAAGCAACTGCTAAAAAAGCAACTGCAGAAAAGAAGGCTCCAGCTAAAAAAGAAGAAGCTAAACCTGTAGAAGAAAAGAAAGCACCTGCTAAAAAAGTAGCTGCAGAAAAGAAGACTCCAGCTAAAAAGGTAGAAGCTAAACCTGTAGAAGAAAAGAAAGCAACAGCTAAAAAAGCAACTGCAGAAAAGAAGGCTCCAGCTAAAAAAGCAGCTGCTAAACCAGCTACAGCAAAGAAAGCTTCTACTAAAAAGACAACTACTAAGAAAACTACAACTAAAAAGGCTACAACTAAGAAAATGACTAAAGAAGAACAATATGCTAAATTATCATTAGATACATGCCTAGATTTAGCAAAAGCTATGTCAATGGATGTAACTCGCGATTCAATTACTCAACAATTGATTTTAAATCCGGATGTAAAATCTGTTTCGCAAGATCTAGTAAACAAATACCAATTGACTGGTAAGTTTAATTTTGAAGAAGATGGTTACGATGAAGGATTAGTAGAAGTACTTGTATCAAAAGTATTCGAAACAGCCGATATCAAGCCTCAAAAAGCAGAAGATTTACAAGCTGATGTTGCACATGCATTGAATTATAAATATACAGATGTTGTTGCGGATGGAGAAGAATATAAAGATCAATTTGATACAATGCGTAAAGTATTGATGATTGCACAACACAAAGATATTCATGATTCAAAGAAATTAGAAGAAGAAATTGGCGTTGATGTAGAAAAATTCGTTGAAGAATTCATGGATCTAGCTTATAGTGTTTTGAAAACATGGAAATATGAAGATGTAGATTACTATGAACACTTCATTTTCGCTGTATTATCACAATTAGAAGACTTACACAACAAGTACAGTAATCGTATTATGATGGATGTAGCTGATCTATATATCTTACATGGTGATTATGGATTAGGTGATGCAGACTATGCTTATATCTTAAGAGAAAACCAAATCAAAGATTATATCTATTATCGTTATGCTTCAATTTACGAAGGTGTTGATAAAGACAAGGCAAAACAAATCGCAAACCAAGCTTTACAGTTTGTAGATGATCGTTTTACATATTATCCAAATATTATTGCAGTTTTAGAAGGTTAAGTCGAATTCTACTTGATTTTTAAAGGTGTTTTGCATATGATATAGCTTGCGAATACTTTTAATCAAGGAGGATACAATGGCAGCTTCAAAAATTCCTGTGTGGATTAAACAATGCCTTGATCAATATGGTAACTGTGCATGTGGACGTACAATTACTAAAAAAATTGGTAAGGATAATCTTTTACAGATTCTTGAAAACGAAGGATATCCATGTGAATTGGAAATCTTGAGTGATCAAAAAGACAAAAGTGCATATCCAAAAGATGGAACATATATTTTAACATTAAAAAATCGCCAACCATTATTGGCTGACGAAGATGAAGACGATGAATAACCATCGTCTTTCTTTTTTTATATATTAAGATTTTGGTTTCGGAACATGGGAATGCGGCATGTGAAAAGC